>CAIYOY010000379.1 GCA_903927905.1 uncultured Verrucomicrobiales bacterium
AGGTTTTTGATGACCATCACCTCCATGAGTTGTGGAGATGAGAAGAACTTCTTCATGCCAAATCCATATCACGGCGACCCAAAAAGCCCAAGAATATTAATTCTCCTGCACCACTTTGGCTGTGCGTGATTGGGCGGCGCGTTTGCGCGCGTTTTCATCCAGCAGTTTTTTGCGGAGACGCAGGCTCTTCGGCGTGGCTTCGACGTATTCGTCCGGCCCGATGTATTCCAAGGCGCGTTCGAGGGACATCTTCAAGGGCGGGTCCAGTTGGATGCCTTTGCCGTCACCGGAGGAACGCATGTTGGTCAGGCGTTTCGCTTTACAGGGATTGACAGGGATGTCGTTTTCGCGGGCGTTTTCGCCGACGATCATGCCGGTGTAAATCTTGTCACCCGGCTCGACCATCAAGCGGCCGCGTTCCTGCACCATGTTCAAGGCGTAAGCCATCGCTTCGCCGTCTTCCATGCTGACGAGGGAACCGTTTTTGCGGGCGACGATGTCGCCGCGATCGGGACCGTATTCGTGGAACAAATGGCTGACGACACCCATGCCGCGAGTGGCGTTGACGAGGTCGGTTTCAAAGCCGATCAGGCCGCGCATCGGGATGAGGGCTTCGATGGTCACGTCGTTGCCGTGATGTTCCATGTTGGTGATTTCGGCTTTACGGCCGGAAAGGTTTTCCAGAACCATGCCCATGGATTCTTTGGGAATTTCCAGGAACAATTTTTCGATGGGTTCGAGCAAGTTGCCGTCGGCGTCTTTGCGGTAAATGACTTCAGGACGGGAGACGAGGACTTCGTGGCCTTCGCGGCGCATTTGTTCGACGAGAATGGCGATCTGCATTTCGCCGCGACCCGCGACATTGAAGATGTTCGGCACATCGCTGGGCGAGATGCGGATGGCGACGTTGGTGCGGATTTCCTTGACCAGACGGTCCCAGATATGACGCGCAGTGACGAGCTTGCCGTCCATGCCGGCGAGCGGGCCGTCGTTGACGGCGAACTGCATCTGAATGGTGGGCGGATCAATGGGCACGAACGGGAGCGGTTTGCGGTCCACGGTGTCGGTGATGGTTTCGCCGATGAACACGTCTTCAAAACCAGCGATGCCGATGACGTCACCGGCATGGGCTTCGTTGATCTCGATCCGTTTCAAGCCTTCAAAGTGATAGACCATGGTGACTTTGCCGGTGCTTTTCCGGCCATCGCCATGAATGCAGGCGGCGGGGTCGCCGACTTTGATTTTGCCGCTGTAAATTTTGCCGAAGGCGATACGGCCCATGTAATCGGAATAATCCAGATTGGCCACGAGCATCTTGAATTCTTCGCCGGCATGAGCGCGTGGGGGCGGGATGTATTTGACGATGGCTTCGAAGAGCGGCTCCATGGTGGTGCTCTCGTCTTTGATTTCTTTCTTGGCGAAACCTTCTTTGGCGCTGGCGTAGATGACCGGGAAATCCAACTGCTCGTCGGTGGCCTTCAGGGAAACGAAAAGGTCAAACACGAGGTCCAGGACTTTATGCGGGGTGGCGTTTTCGCGGTCAATCTTGTTGATGACGACGATGGGCTTGGCGCCGGCTTCGAGGGCTTTGCGGAGGACGAAGCGGGTCTGGGCCTGTGGGCCGTCGGTGGAGTCAACCACCAGCAGCACGCCATCAATCATGTTCATGATACGTTCGACTTCGCCGCCGAAGTCGGCGTGGCCCGGGGTGTCCACGATGTTGATGTTGTAATCTTTGTATTTGAAAGCGGCGTTTTTCGCGCGGATGGTGATGCCTTTTTCGCGTTCGAGATCCATCGAGTCCATGATTCGGATCTCGGACGAGATGGCCTGGTTGGCGCGGAAGGTTCCAGATTGTTTGAGCAGGCAGTCCACCAAAGTGGTCTTGCCGTGGTCAACGTGCGCGATGATCGCGAGATTGCGTATATGTTCCATGTAAATAGTCTTTTCGTTCAAAAATGCAAAGCGGCGGTCACAGACCGCCGCTACAGCGCAATTGAGCCCGGTAATGTGCCTTTTCTGGGGAAAAGGTCAAGCACGGATATAAGGTTGTTTTTCGATAAAAAAATTTCCAATGAAACCTTGATTTAGTTTTATTTGCCTTGGGTTGGTGGAATTTTGATCAAGCTGATTTTTCAGTCGTAAACGGTTGAAAACAAGCGAGATAAACCGATAAAAGCCAGAAGAGATCTGTTCACGGGGGATGAGACATAGCCCGTGGAATTGGCCATTCCTCAGGCCCGCATTTTGCGGCAACGCATAATAGATTGTGGCCCCGCACTCTGGTTCCGCTTCCGCCCAAACGCGACCGCCGTGGCGGTTGATGCGGTGGCACACGTTGGCCAAACCGATGCCAGTGCCTTCAAAATCTTTCGCCGATGCAGCCGTTGAAAACCCGTCCACCAGTTGCAAACCCGCCGAGTTACATGCGTGAATATAGATTTCCTTTGTGTTCAGCCGCGCTTCCTCTATAAATGACGGATAGCCAATTAAAACACGGATGCAACGCAAGCCATTCTATCAATATCTCTATTTCTGGGTACTCTTCGCCATGCTGGCCGGCGTTGTGTTGGGTAATTATTGTCCAGAATGCGGCTTGGAGCTTAAACCATTCGGCACCGGATTCATTAAATTGATTCGGATGGTTATCGCGCCGATCATTTTCTGCACCGTCGTGGTCGGCATCGCCGGCATGGGAAATTTGAAACGGGTTGGCCGCATCGGTTTGAAGGCCGTCCTTTATTTCGAGGTGATGACTACGCTGGCGCTGGTCATCGGCTGGACGGTGGGCCACGCGATCAAACCGGGCCAAGGGATGAACATTGATGTCACCACTTTGAAAGCGGCCGAATTGCAAAGCACCCTGGCCCAGGCACCCGCCCATGCTGGGTTCACCGTGAATGCCAATGGCCAACCTTCCGAATGGATTGCCCAGGTCTTTCGCGGCGTTCTCGATTTTTTTCTGAATATCATTCCGGACACCATCGTGGGGGCCTTCGCCAAAGGTGATATTCTCTCGGTGTTATTTATTTCGGTTCTGTTCGGCATCAGCCTAGCCGGGGTGGGAGAAACCAATCGGCCAGTGATCCTGTTTTTGGAACTGATTTCAAAGGCGTTCATGCGCATGATCGGCACCATCATCAAACTGGCTCCCATTGCAGTTTTTGGGGCCATCAGTTTTACGATCTCAAAATACGGCATCAAAACGCTCGGGCCGTTGACGAAATTGTTGCTCTGCGTTTTTGGTTCGTGCCTTTTCTTTGTCCTCGTCGTCCTGGGATTGTTGCTGCGTTGGAATGGATTGAGCATCTGGAAATTTTTACGCTACATCCGCGAGGAGTTGTTCATCGTTTTTGGGACGGCATCGTCGGAACCAGTTTTGCCACGGATGATCACGAAGATGGAAGCTTTGGGCTGTTCGAAACCGCTCGTCGGCTTGGTCCTGCCGGCGGGGTATTCGTTCAATTTGGATGGGAGTTCGATTTTTTTGACGATGGGCGCGTTGTTCATTGCACAGGCGACGAATACGCATTTGACGTTGGGACAGGAGTTGATGGTGCTGTTCATTTCGCTTTTGACCTCCAAAGGAGCCGCGACGGTGGTGGGGAGCGCGTTCATCACTTTGACCGCCACGCTGGCATCGTTGAAAACAATTCCAGTGGAAGGAATGTTGTTGATTCTCGGGGTGGATTGGTTTTTGGCGATTGCGCGTTCGATGACGAATCTGGTGGGGAACGGGGTGGCGACGATTGTGATTGCGCGGTGGGAGAATGAGTTTGATCTGAAAACGGCCCAGAAGGTTTTGGACAGCGGGATAACGGACGTCCCGGAGACACGGGCAGAAAAGAAAATGGAACCGCTGCCGGATGCGGGGGATTAGGAATTTTTTAACCGCGAAATACGCAGAATACGCGAAAACAGGACACGATACACCGGACAATCTAAAGATTGAACACCAACCAAGCTACGGTGCTTCGTAGCCGTGGAGGTAAACGAACCAAACGGTGAAGGCGAAAATTCCCAAGGCAAGGGTCATCATCCGCCAAAACCAGGTGTCTTCGCGAATCCAACCCACATCTATCAAGATAACACGCACGCCGTAGAAGGCGTGAATGAGGAAGCAAAGGAGCAGGCCGATATCTATGGCAGAACTGAAATGGACCTGTTTACTGGAGCCGAGAAATTCGGGGTACGGCACTTTTCCCTTGGCTGCCCAGCCGGTGTAAATTTTGACGGGAATGAGCAGGAACAGGCAAATGGCGCTGATGCGCTGGGTGAGCCAGGCCCAGGTTCCACGATAGGTTTGAAAACGTTTTTTCATGAAAATTTGTTAGCGCTTCGCGGGGAGAGTTCGTCCTCACCCCTACAGTCAGTACGGTTTATTGATGCACCGCTCGCGGTGCTCTCTCCTCCGAGGAGAGGGAGAAGCTAATGCCGGTTGTTTCGTAATTCGCATCTAAGGTTTAATCGCAAATCAGGACGTTATGCCCATCTTTTTCAGAATTTCAGCGGCTTTATCCTTCGCCTGTTGTTGGACGTCGGCCTGCAAATTTCCGCCGTGAGCATCAATGCCAACGGTCATCGGGCCGAGGCCTTTGAAACGGATTTGCCAGATGCATTCGGGCATAAGATCTTCCCAATAAACTTTTTCAATTTCCTCGATTTGTAGGGTTTCCATGGCAGCAGCGCCACCGGTGACCGACAAATAAACGGCTCCGTATTGCTTCATCAACGCGGCGCTATTTTGTGAAAGGCCGCCTTTGCCCAAAATGGCGCGCACGCCGTAATCACGCAGCAAACCTTCGGTGAAACGATCCATCCTCATGCTGGTGGTGGTGCCGACGCAGATCGGCTCGTATTTGCCGGGGCCGATTTTACGGACGTTCGGGGCGGTATGGAGCAAGGCAGCGCCTTTCCAATCGCAGGGCGGCGCGACATTTTTGTCAAACACACGAATCAGATTGCCATCGCGCACGCCGAAGATGACGCCGTCGAGCAGAACGGAATCACCGATTTTAAGCTGGCGAACGTCGGCCTCGGTCAGGGGAGTTTTGAAACGGAATTCGGCCATATCAAAAACCCTCCTCAACTTTGCCGTCAGGCGTAATTATTGCCCGGCGGCGTTCGGCGCGCCAACATTGGATGTTCACGGCAACTGGGTTGCAGGTGATGTGGGTCCACGCGGATTCGATGTGAACTCCGAGAGCAGTGGTGTCGCCGCCCAAACCTTGCGGGCCAAGGCCGGTTTGGTTGATGGCGTCGCATAATTCGGCTTCGAGCGCGGCGATCTGCGGGTCGGGATTTTGGGAGCCGACCGGACGCGAGGTGGCTTTCTTGGCCAAGGTCATGCACAAATCGGACGAACCGCCAATGCCGACGCCGACGACCATCGGCGGGCATGGCTTGGCCCCTGCCCCGACGACGTTTTCCAGGACAAATTTTTTGATGCCATTGATGCCATCAGCCGGCACCAACATTTTCATGAACGACATGTTTTCCGAACCGGAACCTTTGGGCATGAACAAAATGTCGAGGACATCGGAATCGGCAATGAATTCGTAATGGATGATGGGGATGTGATCGCCGGTGCTGGTTTGGCGATTTTCGCGTTTGAGCGGGGAAACGATGCTGGAACGCAAGGGATGCTCGCGCGTGGCCCGTTCGGTGCCGCGGATGATGGCCTGTTCCAATTTGGAACCGTCGAGACGGAGTTTGCCGCCAATTTTAACCCAGTAGATGGGAATGCCGGTATCCTGGCAGACCATCATGTTTTCTTTTTTGCCAAGTTCGATGGAACGGAGGTAATGGGAAAAAATGCGTTTGGCGACTTCCTTCGTCTCCTTGGCCGCCGCGCGTTTGATGGACTCAACGACATCCGGCGGAATCTCCTTCAAGGATTTGATATAGAGATCACGACAGACGGTTTCGACCAAGGCGTAGAAACTATCAGAAACTTCCATAAGGGCGAAAATGATGGCACACTGAATGGACACTGGCTATAGGAATTTTTGATTGGCCTTGCCGCCTCCCTGCAAATCGCGTAGATTTTTCCCATGAGCACGATAACGATTGCGCTTCCAACGAAGTTGAAAAGCCGGCTGGCAACGGCTGCCCGCAAGTTGGGGGTGCCGCAAGATCGTCTGGTGCGCGAGGCGGTAGAAGCCAGATTAAAAAACGGTTCCGATACTGTCCAGCCGAGCCTCTATGAATTAAGCCGCGATCTTTGCGGGAGTGTGTCCGGAGGCCCCGCCGATTTGGCCCGGAGCAAGGCGCATTTGAAGGGTTACGGCGCATGGAAACCGTGATTGTGGATGCCGGTCCGTTGGTGGCGTATCTGAAAAAGGAAGATGAAGACCATGCCTGGGCGGTGGCCCAGTTCCAAAAATTCCTCACTCCAATGCTGACCTGCGAAGCCGCTTTGAGTGAAGCTGCCTTCTTGTTAGACAAGACCAATGGCGGTATCAGGCAATTATTGACTTTGATGGAGCGTGGGTTGGTGATTCCGGCCTTTGATTTGCACAAAGAGTTACCATCCGTTTCACGCCTCATGCTGCACTACGAAAATGTCCCGATGTCACTAGCCGATGCCTGTCTGGTCAGGATGGCTGAATTGCACAGCAAAAGTTCGATATTTACCCTGGCTCGGATTTCAGGATTTATCGGAAGAACCGGAAGGAAACAATTCCTTTAATTTCACCGGCGTAACAAAGTTGCCTTGAGTCCGCCCGGTACTGCGCTAAATTTTCAAAGTGATCTACGACGCATCATTGGATCAATTACTGGAGAAGGTTTGGGACGGAGAACGCATCAATCAGGCGGAAGCTTTGCGGTTGTATCGTTTGCCGCTGGAGGAATTGGGCGCGCTCGCGAATCGGCGAAGGGAATTGGCCAAGGCATCGGCTTACAATGGAAAGGGCAATGATGTCGTCACCTACATCGTGGATCGGAATGTGAATTATACGAATGTCTGCAATGTCTATTGCAAGTTCTGCGCGTTTTATCGGGTGGAAAAGGATGATGATTCTTATGTGATCACGCATGAGGAGATGGATAAGAAAATCGAGGAAACCATCGCACTCGGCGGCACGCAAATCTTGATGCAAGGCGGGCATCATCCGAAGCTTTCGATGCAGTGGTATTTGGATTTGCTTTCGCATATCAAAGGAAAATTCCCGCAGATCAATATTCATGGGTTCAGCCCGAGTGAGTTCATCCATTTTCGTGAGGTTTTTAAATTGCCGCTGGAAGAAATCATTTCGCAGTTTGTGAAGGCGGGGCTGGGTTCCATTCCTGGCGGTGGTGGCGAGATTTTGGTGGATCGGGTGCGTAAACGCATCGCGCCGTTGAAGGCGATGAGCGATGAATGGCTTGAGGTGATGGCGGTGGCGCACAAGCTGGGATTGGCTTCGACGGCGACGATGATGTTCGGACACGTGGAAACGGTGGAAGAACGCATCGAACATCTGGAACGGGTGCGCGCGCAGCAGGATGCGACGAAAGGTTTCACCGCATTCATCGCGTGGACGTTTCAGGCGGAGCATACGAAGCTCAAAGCGCCGACGGTCGGCGCGCATGAGTATTTACGGATGCAGGCGTTGAGCCGGATTTACCTCGATAATATCCCGAACATCCAAAGTTCGTGGGTCACGCAGGGTCAGGAAATCGGCCAGATTGCGCTCAAATACGGTGCGAATGATCTCGGGAGCATCATGATTGAAGAGAATGTGGTATCACAGGCGGGGACGACTCATCGCATGGGCGTGGCGGATATGAAGAGGTTGATTCTCGAACTCGGCTACCAACCGCATCAGCGGGATAATTGGTACCAGTTGTTGAATTGAATAAATTTATGAATGATGTGACAGCCATCAAAAATAAAAATTCCAGACTGTCACAATTTTTTCACCGTAGAAGTCTAACCATTTGCCTGCTCACCCTGCCCTTCAGTCTGTTGGTTTTGGGTTACGTCCCAGAATATGCGTTTCGCTATCATCAACAAGGTTCGACCTTTCTCCTTCGTGCCAGCGGAACTGCTTTGATTGCTACGATTATTTGTGGAGCGGCCCTGATTAATTTAATGCGCGATGTTGAACGAAATTATTCACCACAACGTTGCTCGTTGGCATCCGTCATTTTGCTGCTGGCCTTCGCTCCCGTTCCAGTTCTTGTGTATAAAATTTTTCATTACATTTAGGGCGGTTTAAGAAAAACTGCAGCCGAAAAGCGGCAGAGGACTGGCCGCAGTCCAAGACGCTGCGCGAGGTATTTAGCCATCGGCGAAAATGGCACATTATTTTAAAAAGCCCTATGATTGCTCAGTCCGCCCGGTATCAAACACACTGCTGAAAATCACTTCCTTGGTTTTCCAGAGCAGCGCCATGGTCAGGGCAAAGGGCATCAGGATGAGAAAGAGGGCCAGGGTGAACGCGTTGTTGCCCGCCAGCGATAGCACATAGCCGAGCAAGGGCGGGAGATCACTGACTTGCAGCAGTGCAAAATAAATTCCCTGACCGATGAACACCGCGAAAAACATGCCGATATTAAAACTGGTGAACAGCCCGGTCTCGGAACGCAAGGTTTCATCGGGCAGCATGGCCACGAGCCGACGCAGGACATGATTAAGCTGCACCAACAGGAGCAAGCTGGACCCGGCCAGCAAACCGACGCATATAACGTAAAGCGGAACAAACGGCATCCGGTGCCACCAAAATAAAAACGGCGACAGCCCGGTGTTGATCAGCAGAAAAATTTCCGCGCGATCCAACGATTGCTGCCAGACTCGTTCCTGTTTTTGAAAATGCCGGAGTTGCGCCAGACCGGACCAAAGCACCGCGCTCAAGACCACCGCCGGCACCATCGCCCATGCGCCAAAAAAATCGAGCCAATCGGTCCGCGCCGTCTGCACATAGACGATCAAAGTCGCGGGTAATCCCCAAAAGAGGGTGGACAATCCGCGCACTACTTTTCCAAGGCTGCGCAGGACTTCGGCTTTGGCGGGATCAGCCATGGCTCACGTGATGGCCAGGTAAGTATATTCCCGGAGACCCTTTTCGTATTCGTCCAGCAAACGCATTCCTTCGGAGGGTTTGAGTTTGTCGGATTTTATCCCTTCATCAATCTGCGCCTTCATCTGCCGTTTCAGTTCGTTTTCGTCGTATTGCACGGAAGTGAGGCATTGGACGGTGGTGGAGCCTTCGATGATCTCTTCGATGTAATAACCGGTGGCTTCATCGGCATCGAGGAAAACGTGGACTTCGTTGACACGGCCAAAAAGATTGTGCAAATCACCCATGATGTCCTGGTAAGCGCCCATCAAAAAGAAACCGAGATAATACGGCTCCGGGCCGTTGCCGTTCTGGCGGAGACTGTGCAACGGCAAGGTGTCACGCACGCCGGACAGATCAATAAATTTTTTCACTTCGCCATCGGAATCGCAGGTGATGTCCACCAGCGTGCCTTCGCGGGTCGGACATTCGGTCAGACGATTGACCGGCATGATGGGGAAAAGCTGGCCCAGCGCCCAGTGATCGAGCAACGATTGGAACACGGAAAAATTGCAAAGATACTGGTCGCACAAACTGTCTTCGAGATGGCGGATTTCTTCCGGCACAAAAGCCTGGTCGCGGAACGACTGCACCACCGCCTGGCCGATTTCCCAATAGAGCGATTCGATCTTCGCCTTGTCCGGGAGATCCATCAACCCAAGGGTGAACATGTGTTGCGCATCGTCCTTGCGTTCGAGCGCGTCGTGATAGGCTTCGAGCTTGTTCAACTTTTCCAGGTTCTTGCGGATGTCGAGCAATTCACGCACCAACGCGTGTTCGTTCTCGCCGTAATTGATCTGCGTCCCGGCCCGGAGCTTTTCAATCGTCCCAAAAACTTCCACGATCAAAACACTATGATGCGCCACGATGGCCCGGCCGCTTTCGCTGACGATTTGCGGGTGCGGCACTTTCTCTTGATTGCAAACATCGCCGATGTAAAAAACGATGTCGTTGGTATATTCTTGGAGCGTGTAATTGGTCGAGCTATCAGAAGCGGAACGGCTGCCATCGTAATCCACGCCGAGGCCGCCGCCGACGTCCATAAATTCAATGTTGAAACCCATCTTGGAAAGTTTGGCGTAAAACCGCGCCGCTTCCTGCACGGCCTTTTTGACCGTCTTGATCTCCGGCACTTGCGAGCCGATGTGGAAATGCAACAGCTTGAAGCAATGCTCCAATTTTTCCGCGCGTAAAATCTCGGTCGCAGCCAAAAGCTCGGCGGTGTTGAGGCCGAACTTCGCATTCTCGCCGCCGCTCTCGGCCCACTTACCCGCTCCTTTGCTCATCAAACGCGCTCGAATCCCGATCAATGGCTCCACGCCGACCTGTTTGGAAACGGCGATGATGTGTTTCAGTTCTTCCAACTTTTCCACCACCATGATGACTTTTTTGCCCAGTTTGGTGCCCATCAGAGCCATGCGGATAAAAGAGGCGTCCTTGTAGCCGTTGCAGATAATCAGGCCACCCTGTTGATTTTGCAGGGCCAACCCAGCGAACAATTCGGGTTTGCTGCCGACTTCCAGGCCAAAATTAAACGGCTTGCCCGCGTCTAAAATTTCTTCGACCACTTCGCGCAGTTGATTGACCTTGATGGGAAAAACGCCGCGGTACTGGTTTTGGTAATTGAATTCGGCAATGGAATTGCGAAAGGCGCCATTGATGGCTTCGACGCGATGGCGCAGGATGTCTTGAAAACGGATGAGCAACGGGAAGCGCAGTCCCCTGCCCTTGGCCTCCTCGATGACATCGGTCAAATCCACCGCCGCGCCGGCCTCCATCTGGGGCGTGGCCACGACGTGTCCGGCTTCGTTGATATCAAAGTATTTCGCGCCCCAGCGATTGATGCTGTAGAGGTCGCGGGCGGCCTGGATGCTCCAGGGGGCGGTCGAACTTCCAACTTGGCTCATTTATCTTTCAAACTATTGTTCTTAATTCCACAAAGCTCAAGGCTGCAAAAAAACTTATCTGCGAATTTGAATAATTTCGCAACATCTGATTTGATGCCTATATGTCGAAAGCGTCATTATCGGCCATCGTTGGTTATTGCCAAAAAACTCTGCGCCCGGAAACATTCACTGATTCCGAGGGTGCCGTCAATGGTCTTCAAGTGGAAAATTCAGGCCGCGTGACCAAAATCGCGGCTGCGGTGGACGCTTCTCTGGCCACCGTGAAGCTGGCCATCGCCGCCAAAGCCGACCTGCTCGTGGTTCATCACGGGCTTTTTTGGAACCCGACCTTTCCGTGGACCGGGAAAAAACATGAAATGATCGAACTGCTGATCAAACATGACTTGGCGGTTTATAGCTCGCACCTGCCGCTGGATGGTCATGTGCGTCTCGGCAACAACGCGGTCATTTGCGCGGCTTTGGGTTTTAAGAAGCTGAAACCATTTTTCAAGGACAAAGGTTCTTATCTCGGCTGGAAAACAAAACAAAAAATTTCACGGCAGGAATTAAGCAACAAACTGACTAAAATTCTCGGCACCCGGCCCAATCTTTTGCCCGGCGGCAGTGAGATGTGCGAAAATATCGGGGTTTGTAGCGGCGGGGCTGGGCATCATCTGAAACGCGCCAAGGAAGAAGGGGTGGATACATTTATCACGGGAGAAGGTCCGCATTGGACCGCAGCGGCGGCAGAGGATCTGGATATGAATCTTTTTTACGGCGGCCATTATCTGACGGAAACGTTTGGGCCAATGGCGCTGGCGGCGGAACTGTCAAAGAAGTTTCACGTGCCGTGGGTGTTTCTGGATCATCCGACGGGCTTGTAAACATCACTCCAATTCACGCCGGCCAATGGTCAGGTAATTGAGTTTTTCGAAATCTCCCGGACGGAACATGCGGCGGGCGTCCACCACGACTTTTCCTTCGATGCCATTGGCCTTTTTCAGCGCGGCGTATTCCGGCCATTTCGTCGCCACGACTATGGCATCTACTTTGGCCACTTCAGCCGGCCAATCGGTCACCAGGGAAAATTTTACGTCGGATAATTCTTTGCGCGCGTTGTCCGCCGCAATGGGATCGTGCGCGGTGATCTGGCAATTTAATTGCGCCAATTCGCGGATGATCCGGAGCGAGGCGGATTCACGGACGTCGTCGGTGTCGGGCTTGAAGGCAATGCCGAGGACGAGGACTTTGCGGCCTTCCAGCGGTTGCAGGCGCGCGCGCAGCAGGCGGATGATCTGGAGGGGCTGGCGGTCGTTGATGTCGAGGACGGCCTGCAACATTTGCATGGGCAGTTTCTGTTCCTGACCGAGCGTGCGCAAGGCCTGGACATCCTTCGGAAAGCAACTGCCGCCAAAACCACAGCCTGCCATCAGATAAGTCAAAATCTGCGGATTCACCCGCCCACCGGCTGAACCGACCGGATTCCAACGTTTATCAAGATGCACGCCGCCCATGACCTGTTGGATGTCAATGTTGCCCATTTCGAAACAGAGATTGGCCAGTTCGTTCGCGGCGGAAATCTGGATAGCGAGAAGCGCGTTGTTGGCGTATTTGATCATCTCGGCCGTGCGGGTGTTGACCTCCAATTTTTCGCAGGACCACGGCAGATACGCTTCATGCAACAACGCCAGCGTCTGCTTGTCCTCATGGCCGAGCGCAATCCGATCGGCTTTCATGAAATCATCAATGGCATTGCCTTCGCGCAAAAATTCCGGATTCATGCCCAGGCCGAATTGGCCGAGCTTTTTGCCCGAAGTTTTTTCCAAAACTCCGCGCACAAAAGTATCGGTCGTTCCCGGCACTACAGTGCTTTTGACGACGATGGAAATGAAGCGGTCGGATTTTTTAAGAATGGCGCCAATCTGCTCGCACGCTTTGCCAATGTAATTGAGATCAATTTTGCCATCGGAGGAAGGAGTGCCCACGGCCAACAAAACAAAGGCCGCTTCGCGCATGGCTTCCTCGAGGGACAAGGTGGCGCGAAAACGTTTTTCGGCAACGACCTTCTTCAATAATTCCGGGAGATCCACTTCGTGGATGTGGGGTTCGGCGCGGTTTAATTTGTCCACGACTTCGGCGCGGAGATCCACGCAGGTGACATCATGGCCCTTGGCCGCGAGGCAAACGCCAGACACTAAACCGACATAACCAGTACCCAGAACAGCGATTTTCATTTGAGCGGAAAAGGTGCCAATTAACCGGGGGTTTGGCAATAAGATGATGGATTAAAAACTCGAAGCACGAAGCTCGAAATCCGAAACAAATCTCAATCACGGAAATTTCAAAAATTCAAACATTGGAGTCTCGTTACCTTGACTGCTACGATAAAAAAGCCTTCGGCCTGCTTGACAACTGGCGGAGGTTTGAACGAGAATTCTTAAATAACACGCCATGAAACCCAAAAAATCAAAACAGCATTCGGGAAAAGAAATTGAGTTCGACGTGAATCTTCTTCTGCAAAGCCTGCGTGATCACGCCGATCAACTGGAAGGTAAATCTCCAACCCGTCAAATCGCCCCCGCCAATTCCTTCCGCTTCAAACCGAGCCGAAAAAGCGATTGAAGCATCAGGTCCGCTGAAACAGAAGGATCGGACTTTTCCATTTTGGCCACACGCGATTGGCTGGTGTGAAGACGCGCCGCCACCTCCACCTGAGTGAGATGAAGTTTCGCCCGCGTCTCCTTTAACATCCGCCCAAGAGAGCGCCGCGTTTCAATGTATTCGACATCCGCGTCCGACAACTCCAGAAAATCTTGAACCGATCCTTCCACCCAACCGTTTTTCAACTTCTTCATAATTTGCTCCTCTCGTAAAGTTTAATTCGCCGCTGGCAATTCTCGATGACTTGCTGCGGAGTCTGGTTCGTCTTTTTCTCAAAAACATCCAGAACAATAATCGCGTCGGTATCAATCCGATAAATCAATCGCCAGTTTTTCGTTTCGTCATTGACCCGCAATTCATGGCATCGCGCGCCAATGCCCGGCATGGGCCGCGAGTGCGGCATGGAAAGCAGTTCGCCTTCCTGCAAATCACGCAGCAACATTCCAATTTCCCTTCGTGCTTCCAAACTCATTGGCGGAGTCTTCACCTCGCCATGCAACCATCGCAACGGTTTCCCATTCATATTGCAAATCAACATATGTCAGATTGGACATATTGTCAATCTTTTGGATGTATTTGTGACATCCACGCTAGGAACCATTACTCCTTAAATCTGCTTGCTTCAACCGTCTCCAGCGTTTTAGCCTTCAATCAATAAAAGCGCCTTTTTATTTATGAAAGCTCTTTCATTGTTGTTCGGTCTGTTGGCCCTTGGAGCGCTGGCTGCTCCCAATCCCGCGCCAGAGCTGGACTCCCATCTCCAGCAAATAGAAAAACTCCTGCACCAACGTCAGAGACGTGAAGCCGATTCGACGACAATAGATGCTAAAATTCGCACCCTGGTCAAAAAATTTCGCGATGCGGAAGCCGCAAAAAGCAAAGTCACTGATAAAAATCTAATCCAGCCTGGCGATACGCTGGACGTTCAAGTCAAGAACGATGCCACTCTGAGTTCGATTTACCTGGTCCGGCGCGGTGGATATATTTTGGTGCGCAATGTCGGGCGGATTCCGGTGGCCGGAAAATCATTGGACGATGCGCGGACGGCCATCCACCAGAAGCTTTTCTTCGACGCGATTGGCGATCATCCGCTGACTGTTGGTTTTGGCCAACACGATCCCGGGGTCGGCACCATTTTTCTCGCAGGCCAATGCAAGAATCCCGGACCCTGGCTGATACCGCCGGGTTTCCAACCGACTGTCGTCACTACGCTCCTCCGCTCTGGCGGCATCGGTCCAACCGCAGACCTCACCCAGGTCTATATCATCCGCGAAAACGAAAATCAGCCCGCCGTCCAAGTGTTCAACATTCAAGCTGTTCTCGATGGCAAACCATTGGCCGCCGATTCCCCTCTGAATCCCGGCGACATCATTTTCCTTCTGCCCTCGGTTCCCCATTCCAAGAACATCGCCAGTCTTCCCAAAATTTTACCGGACGATAATTTGGAAGCTTATCGAGCCATTCAACAAAGAAAGGCGAATCCTGCGCCGCCTCCAAAATTGTAATTCCATTTACCCATCCGATACCTCAAGAAAATCTGAAACCGATCCTTCCACCCAACCGTTTTTCAACTTCTTCATAATTTGCTCCTCCATTCGCGATTCCGGTTCCGAAAGCGCCAAAGCGACCAAACCATCGTTGTCAAAATGGCAAATATGCATGAATTGATCAGAGCAACAAACCAGAGTGATACAAAGAATCCTTCTTCATTTTTAGCCATAAATGGTGTAGCTGGCCCTCCAAATAATGGAAGCAGCTTAGAACTCGGCCAAAGCATCCCAACAAGCATTTTTTCTGTAAAATAAGAAATTCCCATTCCTCCTGAGTTGTTGAATAAAGGTAACACAAAACAAGAAAAGAACGTCATCAGCATACCCGTCAACGCTCCAATGAATTGAGCCTTTGGAAAAACCCACCAGTAGCGCCAAGTTAGCCTTTTGCGATTGTCCATAATTTTCTTCTTTGCACCAACACCCTCACTGTGTCATCCCCATATTTGGAAGCAAGCCAAAGCCAAGCCCCCATTCTGTCCATCCTACCCAACAATTCTTAAAAATTTTCGTTAAGAACTCTTGCCGTCCGTACTTTTTTCTGCGAAAAATAACAAAAGTAGATGCGCGCAAATAACTCGGCGGGCCATATAAGCCCCGAACAGTTCATTCCAAAACCAACGAACGGATTGCCGCCCAAACAAGGGCTGTATGATCCGCAGTTCGAACATGATTCCTGCGGAGTCGGCTTCGTCGCCCATATCAAGGGGACCAAGTCACACCAGATCGTTCGTGACGCACTTACCCTGCTCATTAATCTCAATCATCGCGGCGCTTGCGGGCATGAGATCAATACCGGGGATGGCGCGGGCATCCTCATGCAGATGCCGCACGGGTTCTTCAAGGAGGTCTGTAAGAAGGACAAGATCAAGCTTCCGGCCAAGGAAGGCGATTACGGCGTGGCCATGGTTTTCCTGTCGCAAGACCCAAACGAACGCCGCACTTGCGAAAAGATTTTTGAGAACATCGTGGTCGAAGAAGGCCAGAAGTTCCTCGGCTGGCGCACGGTTCCGACCAGCAATGCCACGCTGGGCAACACGGCCAAAGACGGAGAGCCGACCGTTCAACAGGCTTTCATCCGCCGCAATCCCAAGCTGACCGATGAACTCGCTTTCGAGCGCAAACTTTACGTCATCCGCAAACGCGCTGAACACGCCATCCGCTATGGCGCGATCAAGGGCGGGCACACGTTCTACATCTCCAGCCTGAGTTGCCGCACACTAATATATAAGGGGATGCTCTTGACCGAGCAGATGGATGAATTTTTCCCGGACCTGAAAAATCCGGCGATGGAAAGCGGACTG
>CAIYOY010000380.1 GCA_903927905.1 uncultured Verrucomicrobiales bacterium
CGCCAGTACGGCTGGAGCGGGGAACAGGCTCCCGGTTTTCTCCATCGCATGACCAATGATGTCCTGCGCTTCAATCCGACCATCGCCACCACCTGCTACGGCATGAATGATCACCATTATCGGCCTTACGAACAAGCCATCGGCGACGCTTATCGCTCCAACTCTATCGCCATCGTCGAGGGGTTCAAAGGCGTTCACGCCCGCGTCATCCAGGGTTCACCCGGTTGCATGGGACCAACCGTCGCTTGGGCGCACATCACCGGCACCGCCGAAGAGCGCAACTTGAACCTCTGCGAACTCCGCAACATCGGTGTGCAAATCGCCAAGAAAGAGCACGTTGGTTTCGCTGATGTCTTCTGGCCGATGTATCAGGAAGAATACTTTACCCGCCAACAATTCGGCACCAACTATTTTCTGACCGGCAAAGACTCGGTCCACCCCGATTGGGCCGGACATGTGGTCATGGCCTATGCTTTTCTCAAAGCGTTGGGCGTTCAAGGCGATATTGGAACCATCACCTATGACCTGAAAGCCAACAGCGCCAAAGCATCCAAGGGCCATGAAATTGTTTCTGCGAGCGACGGCCGGGTCACGGTAAAAAGCTACCGCTATCCCTTTTGTGCCACCGGCAAGACCAATGATTTCACCAGCATCCGATCCGGCATGGCGGTGGTGCCGTTCAACCAGGATTTCAACCGCTTCATCCTCATCGGCAAAAATACCAGCGCCGCCAATTACAAAGTGACCTGGGGCGATGAATCCAAAACCTTCACCGCTGCGCAATTGAAAAAAGGCATCAATCTGGCCGATGAATTCGCCGTCAATCCTTTCTCTGAAGCCTTCACCAAAGTGGACGAAACCGTGGCCAAAAAACAAGCTTACGAAACCAAGCAGATCAAAGAATATTTCCATGGCAAACGAGGCCAGGCCGATATGGAAAAAACCGTCGCTGAAACCGAAGCCGAACGCGCCCCCATAGCCGCCGCCATCAAGGAAGCATTCGTGCCGGTGACCCACACCATTGCTATCACGCCGGAGTGATCAGGCGGCAGCTAGTAAACTTTTCTCAGGTTCGACGGCAGAATATTCAGTTCCGCCCGGTACTTCGCCACCGTCCGGCGCGCGATCAACACGCCCTTCTCCTTCAACATCTTGACGATTTCCTGATCGGACAGGGGCTTGTTGTTATTTTCCTTGGCGAACATCTCCGCCACCATATCTTTGACACTGGTGTTGGACATGCCGTTGCCGCTGTCCGTCTGGATGCCGGAGGTGAAAAAATATTTCATCTCAAACACCCCCTGGGGCGTGTCCATGAATTTGTTGGAAACCGCCCGGCTGACCGTGGTTTCATGCACCCCCACCACCTCGGCCACCTGCACCATGGTCATGGGCTTGAGATGGGCCACGCCTTTGTCCATGAAATCCCGCTGCCGCTTCACGATCTCGTTGCCGATGTTCAAGATCGTCTGCTGCCGCTGCTGCAAACTTTTGATCAAAAATTTTCCCGCGCGGATTTTCTCCCGGATATATTCCCGGTCTTCCGCCGAAGAATTCGCCTGGGACATGATGTCTTTGTAGGTGTTGCTGATGCGCAAATGCGGGATCTGCTCGTTGTTGGTCGTGACCACATAATCATTCCCCACCTTGTTGACAAAAACTTCCGCTGAAACATACCGGTCATCTTCGATTTGAAAATCCCTTCCGGGCCGCGGCTCCAGTTGTCCGATCCGCGCCACCGCCGTCTGCGCCTGGTCCACCGTGATGCCCAACCCGCGCGCAATTTCCGGCAGCTTGCGCTTGCCCAGCGCATCCATGTAATCCCGCACGATTTTATACTCCAGCGTCTTGTCCTTCCCGCCGCGCTCCAATTGCAACATGAGACATTCGCGCAAATCCCGCGCCGCCACGCCGGGCGGATGAAAACTCTGGATGATGGTCAGCACTTCCAAAATCCGATCCTGCGCGATGTTGGTGGAAAAGGAAAGCTCCTCCACGCTCGCTTTCAGATAACCGTGGTCATCAATGTTCCCGATGATCATTTCCGCCACCGGTTTTTGCTCGTCCGACATTTCCGAAAGCCGCATCTGTTCCAGCAAATTTTCCTGCAAGGAAACCCCCGCCACCAGCGAGTCAAACATAAATTGACGCCGCTCCTCCGTTTCCTGGCTCTGGCGCATCGGCAAATTCGTCTGCGAAAAATGATCGCGCCATTCCTGGTCGATCTGCACCGCCCGTTCAAACTCCGCTTGAAAATCATCCACCGGCGCGTTGCTCGGTTTTTCCGTCGCCGGATCGAACTTCACGTCCGGGGGCGGTTCGGCGGGATCGGAATCATCCGTGGGCGAAACCCCGTCCGTCGCATTTTTCTCCGATTGCTCGAATTCCGAAGTCGGCACTTCTTCCAGCACCGGGTTTTGCTGCAATTCCTGTTCCACCAAGGCTTTCAATTCAAGCGTCGGCGCCTGTAACAGCGCCAGCGATTGCTGCAATTGCGGTGCCAACACCTGTGACAACGCCATCTTCTGCGATAAATGTAAACCCTGCGACATCGCTTAGATTATATATGTGGTATGATAATTGCTCAAGCGTTCATTTCCACTTGCAGTTTTCGCCCCGCACTTTAAGCTATGCTCGTGTCGGCACGATTGACCATTCTCGGCAGCGGTTCTGGAGGAAACTGCGCATATCTGGAAACGGAAGAAACCCGTCTCTTGGTTGACGCGGGCTTCAGCGGACGCCAAATCCGCCAGCGCCTCGCCACCATCGGACGCTCGCCGGAAAGCCTCCACGGCATCCTCATCACGCACGAACATTCCGATCACATCGCCGGCCTCGTCGGCCTGGCCGCTCAACTTGATCTCCCGATTTATTGCAATCGCTTTACCAAGGAAGCCATCGAAGCCACCCTCAAAATCCGCATCCAAGCCCGCATCTTCAACACCGGCGATTCCTTTTCTGTCGGCGACATGACCGTGGACACCTTTGCCATTCCGCACGACGCCCAAGACCCGGTCGGTTTCCTCATTCATACCAATGCCGGCAACCTCGGTTTTCTCACCGACCTTGGTCACGCCACCAAAATGGTCATGGAACGCGTCCGTTGCGCCAACGTCCTCCTCCTCGAATCCAATCACGACATCAAAATGTTACAGGAAGATCCGCGCCGTCCGTGGGCGTTGAAACAACGCATCCTCAGCCGTCACGGCCATCTCTCCAACGAAGCCGCCGCCGATGTCATCCAGGAAATCATTTCCGCCGACCTGCGCCACGTTTTCCTCGGCCACCTCAGCCGCGATTGCAACCGGCCCGAACTCGCCCACAGCGTGATGAGCGGCCGCCTGCAAAAAATCGGCGCCACCCACACCCGCGTGGATCTTACGTCGCAAGACACCCCCTGCTCCACTATTGCGTTATAATGGGAGCAAATTAGGGCACCATTGTTTCGCCGAGTTTTGCGTGAACTTTTTTCTCGCCCCGATACCGGGGTTGACGCAATATGGCAGGTATTATTTTGAAAACTGACTACTTATCAAAATTGGAAAATCAGAGCATTATATAATGCGCGAGGCGTTCAACAAGTTTGACAACCTCGCCATGCTCTGGAGCATCGGCAAAGATTCCACCGTCATGCTGTGGCTGGCCCGCAAGGCCTTCTTCGGCCATGTCCCCTTCCCGCTCGTCCACGTGGATACCACTTACAAGATCCCTTCGATGATCGAATATCGCGACAAGCTGGCCAAAGATTGGAAGCTGGATCTGGTCGTCGGCGAAAATACTGCGGTGCTCAAATCCGGAGTCACTTTTCCCAATGGCAAAGCGACGCGCGTGGAATGTTGCGGGACTTTGAAGAAGGACGCGTTGCGGTCGGTGTTGGACAAGCATCATTATACCGGCGTGATCGTCGGCGTTCGGCGCGATGAGGAACCGACCCGGGCCAAGGAACGTTATTTCAGTCCACGCGATAAAAACATGGAATGGAACGTGGAAGATCAACCGCCCGAATTGTGGGACCAGTTCAAAACGGATTTCGACAAGGACACGCATATCCGCATCCATCCCCTGCTCCACTGGACGGAATTGAACATCTGGGAATATATCGAACGCGAAAATATTCCGTTGATCCCGCTTTATTTTGCCAACGAAAAAGGCGAACGCTATCGCAGCCTGGGCTGTTATCCCTGCACTTTTCCGATCAAATCGCAGGCGAGAACCGTGCCGGAGATCATCACGGAATTGCGCAACACCAAGACCCCGGAACGCGCCGGTCGCGCCCAGGACAAGGAAAGCGAAGACGCTTTCGAGAAACTTCGGCGAGACGGATACATGTGAACTATCATCCTCTCAGCCAAATGGTTAGGGAGGAGAAACCCCTGAATTAATATTTATTATGCCGGACAAAGTTCAAACTCCTAGTGAACAACTCAAGATAGTTATCGTTGGCCATGTGGACCACGGTAAATCCACGTTTGTGGGACGGTTGTTCCATGATACCGGGTCGTTGCCGGAAGGGAAGCTGGAGCAATTGCAGAAGATTGCGGAACGGCGCGGGGTGCCGTTTGAGTGGGCCAACTTGATGGATGCGCTGCAATCGGAACGCGATCAGAACATCACGATTGATACGGCGCAGATCTGGTTTCAGACGAAGAAACGGCAATACGTCATCATTGACGCTCCGGGGCATAAGGAGTTTTTGAAGAACATGATCACGGGCGCGGCCAATGCGGAGGCAGCGCTGTTGTTGATTGATGCGAGCGAAGGGGTGCAGGAACAATCGCGGCGGCACGGTTATCTGCTGCACTTGTTGGGCATCCGGCAGATCGTGGTTTTAGTCAATAAAATGGATTTGGCGGGTTATTCGCAGGAACGGTTCAATCAGATCGAAGCGGAGTATCGGAAATTTTTGGGCGAGATCGGGGTGGAGCCGAAGATGTTCATTCCGATCGCGGCGAAGCACGGTGATAATATTGCCACGATCAGTGCGAACACGCCGTGGTATCATGGTGACACGGTTTTGACGGCGCTGGATAAGTTCAATGTTTTGGATTCGCCCCAAGACCAGGCGTTGCGATTTCCGATCCAGGATGTCTATCGGTTTGATGCGCGCCGGATTTTGGCGGGACGGATCGAGTCCGGCAGATTGAAAGTGGGCGACCGGCTGTTGTTCAGTCCGGGGAACAAGGTCAGCACC
The DNA here is from genome assembly GCA_903927905.1 of uncultured Verrucomicrobiales bacterium. Classification (GTDB taxonomy): domain Bacteria; phylum Verrucomicrobiota; class Verrucomicrobiia; order Limisphaerales; family Palsa-1400; genus CAIYOY01. Next base: position 5,192 of record CAIYOY010000380.1, read on the forward strand.
ATCAATTCGATCGAGCGCTGGAACGCGCCGGTCAGCACCGAGGCGGGCGCGGGTGAATCCATTGGCATCACGTTGACGGAACAGATTTTTGTGGAGCGCGGGGCGATCGCTTCGTTGGAATCAGCGGCGCCGTATGAATTGACCAAGTTCAAGGCGCGGTTGTTCTGGCTGGGCCGCGCGCCGTTTTCGGCGGACAAAGTTTATAAGATCAAATTGGCAACGCAGGAGGCGGAAGTTCAGATTGATTCGATCGAGCGTATCATTGATTCCTCCACGCTCGAAACGGTGGCGCGCATCGAAAAATTTGTCGGACGGAATGAAGTGGCGGAATTGACCTTGCGGACCAAACGGCCGATCGCCTTCGACGTCCACGCCGAGATCGTGGCGACGGGACGGTTTGTCATCGTGGATGGTTTTGAAGTGGCGGGCGGCGGGATCATTGCAGCGGATAATTATCCGAAGCGCAGTTCGGATTCGTTGCAGAAGAGCCATAATATCTATTGGAGCCAAAGCAAAGTGACGGCGAACCAGCGGGCCTTGCGCAACAATCATCGCGGCTGCGTGGTGTGGTTGACGGGGTTGTCGGCTTCAGGCAAATCCACCATCGCAACTGAGTTGGAGCGGGAGTTGTTCAATATCGGACAACAGGTTTATGTCCTGGACGGCGACAATGTGCGGCATGGGCTTGGGTCCGACCTCGGTTTTTCACAAGAAGATCGCGCGGAAAATATCCGGCGCGTCGGTGAAGTGGCCAAGCTGTTCGCGGATGCCGGAGTGATTTGCATCACGGCGTTTATCTCCCCCTATCGCGCTGATCGCGACCTGGTGCGGACCATTCTCAAAGACGGCGTGTTCATTGAGGTCTATGTCAATGCGCCGATTGAAGTTTGCGAACAGCGCGATCCGAAAGGTCTCTACGCCAAAGCGCGCGCGAATCAGATCAAGGATTTCACCGGGATTTCCGCGCCGTACGAAGCGCCGTTGAAACCGGAATTGGAATTGCTCACGGACAAGTTGACGCCGTCGGAATCAGTGGCGTTGATCATCGAGTGTATTCGTAACCGGGCGGTGCCAGCGGCGGATTGGGATATTTAAGAGCGGGGTTGAGTTTTGACAGGGTTAATACGGCGTGGTACAACTCTATTATGAAGCTGGAGTTCAATCGTGAGACGCTCGGGCGATTTTGCCAGGAACATGGCATTGCCCGGCTCGAATTGTTTGGCTCGTCTCTGCGGGCGGATTTTCGTGAGGACAGCGATATTGATCTTTTGGCCACGCTCCAGAACGATGCCCACCCCACCCTGCTGGATTGGGCGGACATGCAGGAAAAACTGGCCGAAATGATGGGGCGTCCGGTGGATCTGGTGAGTCGTCGCGCCATTGAACGCAGCCGCAATCTTTACCGCCGACATTCCATTCTTTCCACCACGATGCCCATTTATGGTGAGGGATAACGCTTATCTTGCGGATATTCTCCAAGCCGCCAAAGCCGTCCAACGGTTCACGGATGGAGTTTTATTGGAGGACTTCAAAGCGAATGAGGAAAAGTACGAGGCGGTGAACCGGAAGTTTGAGATCATTGGCGAAGCTGCTCGCCGGCTTTCGCCGGAAGCGCGCAATAAATTTCCGGAGATTCCATGGAAGTTGATCACGGCCATGCGCAATATCATCATTCATGATTATGATGATGTGGATTTGGACATCGTCTGGGCTACAGTGCAAAAGGACATCCCTACTTTGGTTGAGAAATTAGAAGCTTATCTAGCGGCCAATCCGCCACCGGGATCTTGAAATTCAGACTCATTGAACGGCGTTTATTGAATGGATTTGCACGTCGTTGATGAATTAAAGAGAAATAAAAACCCAGATGAGATCAACAACGGGCCTATTCCAGCCAGCTCGTAAAAACGCAACAACCCGTGAGATCCATTGCTGAGTAAATCCAGCATGGCAATCAAGGTACAAGTCAGACCGGCGATGGTCAAAAACCCGCCCAGTACAAGGTTAAATTTGCTTCGAACAAGCCTCATTTGAATATCTGGAAGGAAGCATAAGCAAAACCCAATTAGGAGCCACGCTCCGCCATCCATAAACCTTCCAAAATACCTACCCGAAAGAAAAAACAAAATCCAGACGGCAGCCAATATGAAACAAAATCCCAGGGCAAGTCTGAATTTGTGATGCGTCAGTTTCATACCATTGTATACTTTGGATTGGGCATCATTTCACTCCCGCCAAAATTGAACCGAGGGCAGCACCGAAGTAAGCGGCGGTGCCGACGGTTCCGACCGCTGAACCGACGGCGGGATCAACATCGTGACCGGCTTGTTGGCGTTGGAATTCGGCTTGGGTCATGGTGAAGGATTGGCAACCGGGGCCGGCCAGGATTAGTGCCAATAATAATACCGTCGTGATGGCGGTTTGTTTGGAATATGTTTTCAAACGGCCTTGCATGATTAAAGCGTATCGGAGGGTTTCATGCTTGTCAAGAGATTGGCGAAGGGTGAAGAGTAATGGCAATTCCGGCGGAGTGCGACTGTCCTCAGTCGCAGCAGTGTGAGACAGCAAGAGGCGTTGAGTTAATCCTTGAGCGTTTCATCGTGCGAACGCCGCTGCGACTGGGGACAGTCGCACTCCGCAGATTAAGAAGGTTTATAAAATCTGATCAAATATCGTACGACGCATCCGGCTGGATGTGTTGGGTGGCGACGTCCATGGGGTTGCTCATGTCGCCCTTGGACAGGATGCGGTAGGAATTTATTTTCAGGGATACTTCCTGACCTTCAGCCAATCCGATGCGGGCGTAATCTTCTTTGCTCATGCGCGAACGAATCACCAGACCACTGGCCAAGACCAGTTCGAGACGGAGCATGACGCCGAGGAAATAGGTGCGACGCAGGATGGCGCGGTAGGGGTAGGCTGCGAGGTCCATGGAAAGTTGCACGCTATACGGGCGGAAGCCGATGCGCATTTTTTGGCCTTCGGTCAGGCCGTGCGCGGGGAATTTCAATTCTTGATGGACGGCCATGCCATTGCGGATTTCAAGTTCGAGGACATTGAGGACACCGACGAAGCGGGCGACGAATTCGTTCGCGGGTTGCTCGTAGATTTCCTGCGGGCGACCGATCTGTTCGAGGCGACCCTTGGAGAAAACGACGATGCGATTGGCCACTTCCATGGCTTCTTCCTGATCGTGCGTGACGAAGAGGGTGGTCAATTTTAAATCGTGATGGAGTTGCACGAGCCATTGGCGAAGTTCCTGGCGGATCTGGGCGTCCACGGCGGCGAAAGGTTCGTCGAGGAGGAGAAGATCGGGCTTGGAGGCAAGCGCGCGGGCGATGGCGACACGCTGGCGTTGGCCGCCGGAAAGCTGGTGAGGATAACGTTTTTCCAGGCCGGTCAATTCGAG
>CAIYOY010000381.1 GCA_903927905.1 uncultured Verrucomicrobiales bacterium
GTGCGTCTGCCATTTCGCCACTCCGGCATCGTTGATTATTAAGCACTTATGTATATAATGCCTTGTCAGGCTTGACATTGTGCCACAATTTGTGCCACTGTTGCGGTATGAAACCTATTGAAACCGCAAGCAATGGCACTCCTGAGAATGTCACAATTAAGACCGATAATCTTCAACAACGAAGACAAACTTATCAGAAGGTCTTGGACGGGCGCAAGCAACCAATTAGGGGCCTGTGGGTTCGCAATAGCCGCTATTACGCCCGATTAGCGGTAGAAGACACTTCAGGCGTTACAAAGGTGCGCCGTATCCCCTTAGAAGGCGCAAGGACGGCCAGAGAGGCGACAGACGCTATGCGGAAGCTACAGACTCAACGAGAGGAAAATGAATTGCCTGTCCTAAAGCAGACGCCAAAACTCAAGGATTACAAAGAAACATATTTTAAGTTTTTTGAGTTGGTAAAAGATGCCAAGCGTCCTGCCACAATCCAAAAGGAAAAAGGTGCAATGAAACTTTGGGTTGAACACATGGGCGAAACGCGCCTGAATAAAATCACCCGTGCAAAAATCAATGACTTCATTGCTAAACGGCAGGGCGCGAAGATTTCCGGCAGGACTGTCAATTTGGATGTTATCGCGCTCCGCAATGTTTTGAAACGAGCGATAGAAGACAATTTGATTAAATCGTTGCCGATGCAAGGAATGAAACCCCTAAAATATGTCAAAACGAAAAAGGACTTGGTGTATTTCAATGAGATTCAAGCCGTATGCGAGGCTGGGATAAAGGCTTCCAAAAACGGACAGCAATTCTCTGATTATATAAAGCTTATGTCCTTTTGTGGCTCTAGGCGCGATGAAACTTTGCGTTTGAAGTGGTCGAATGTGAATTGGCAAAACAAACAAATAACCGTAGGCGCTGATGGATTAAGTAAAAACGGAGAAAATCGAGAAGTGGATTTTAACGAAAAACTTGAATCTCATTTAAAGGATATGTTTAAGAGGCGTGCGCCTGATTCAAAATGGATTTTTCCTTCCCCCCAAAGAGGTATAGATGATGTTCACGCCAAAACTTTTAAGCAATCGTTGGATTTGTCTAAGAATTATTTATTGCACGAGGAGAAAAAGGTTTCAAATTTCACCTTTCACGATTGCAGGCATTTTTTTATAAGCTACTGCGTTATGTCAGGCATTCAGAACATGACAATCGCCCATTGGGTTTCACACAAAGATGGTGGGGTTTTAATCGGCAAAACCTATGGACACCTTGCAAAAGGTTACAAACAGCAAGAGGCAAAAAAGTTGAATTTTGAACCAGTGATTTTACAGCCGGAAGCAGAGGCAGTAGCATGAGGGTCTAAGCTAAATCGAGGTTAATCAATAATGATTTAATTGAGTTCTTCCAGCTTCATTTTCCTCGGTACCTTATGTGGCTTTGCAAATTCACCTGATGCAGCACGGCGGCTAAATTCTTTCAAATCATTCGGCATAATATAAACACGGCCTGAAATGTTTATTGTTTTAAGCCAGGTGTTTTTGCGCCATCGCCAAGCAGTGGTTTTTGATACGTCCGCACGGTTAAGAAAAAAATCCAATGAAATAGGAATATCGGGATGCTCCATCCCCAAGCCCGTGGAAAGATTGTCGTTAAATGTCATATAATGATTATACCGACATTTGTATTTTGTCAATAACATTTTAAAATATTTCAATGAGATTTTTCTAATTAAATTTAGATTTGTTTGTTCTGGCGAACACAGGCCGAGAGGGGTATGGTAGATTTTGAAAAACCAATTGAAGACCCATTTTGGTTATCCGCTGCGGCACCCTAATTTATATATTCCCAGGAATTTCAATTTAAGAGGCTGAAATTTGGCTATAATAGAGGGTGAAGAAAAGTAATTACGCTGTATTAAAATTGAACGTCGAATGTCCAAGTTGCGGGTCTATAATGTTCTATACCAAAAGTGAGTTTCTCCAATGCCTCACAAAACAATGCCCCAATTTCGCGATTGATTATCAGCCGCCCTATTTTAAATTAGTTGCGGCTTCTGAATGTAGGCGAAACCAAGGAAAATCTAAATTACTGGCGTCCAGCCCAATCGTTAGAACACGGCTGTAAACCAAGTCCCAAAAAATTTCGTGAGCAAGCAATAAGTCTCCTTCTGATAATTGGCCGTAAATATCCAACGGCATGTATCCCGTTGGCTGTGGAATTTTTCGACGTATCATCACTTCCGCAATTCCTGAAATTAAATTGCCGAATTGAGACGGAGGAAATTGAACTTGCTCCTTTTCAAACAGGACATCCAAAACAATTTCTTTAATTATTATTTTTCTGGGATTCATATTTCTATTTTGCTCAATTTGTTCACTCATTCAAACCATAAATCCTCGAAATCTCGTCCTGACTGAGTGCGCGATTGTAAATCCGAACATCATCAATTGAGCCATTAAAATAATCAGAATCATCATCAAGATTTTTCCCTATTCCAAGTGGCTCGTTATTTGTTGCGATAATTCCCGAAAAAGCAGCCTGACCCGAAAGAACGCCATTGGTATAAATTTTCATGGATTGCCCATCGTAAGTTCCCGCTAAAAAAATCCAGTTGTTTCCAATGATGGAAATGGGGGCGGTTGATACATATCCTAGATTTTGAATTCCAAAATATATTAAAGGGGTTGTTCCGGTATCGGATAAAATCATTTCGTAAGTCGGTGGCCCTTTGGATAAAATACGCGGTTGAGCATAAGCAGGGAATCATTAAGGTCGGCGGCGGTGGCTCCAAGAGCAATCGTCGCGAGAAAAAGCGGTAAAAGGATTTTTTTCATTTTGATTTGTCGCCAGACGCATCCGGCCATATCGGCACGAAATGATACCATTGATCGGCATGGCGCTCAATGGCGGGTTCAAAACCGCGCAGAATTTCCTGGGTCAAACGAAGCCGGGCGACGCGATCATTCAAAGCGGCGCGGTCATACGGAATCTCAGGTAAAATTTCCACGGCATAACCGTCGCCCTTCGCTATCAAGAATGTCGGCACCAACATGCAGCCGGAAGCGCGGGCCAATTCCGCCGCCGCCAGAGAAGCGCGGAACGGTTTGCCAAACAATTCAATCATGACGGAGCCGGGTTGAGGCGGGCGATCGAGCAGCAAGGCAAACACGGCACCCTCCTGTAATCTCTTGATGATTTCAACAAAGGCAAAGGGATCATCGCGGATAACAATAGTTTCAATGCCCTTCTTCGCGCGCGCGTCCAGCCGGAGTTCCGTCAGACCCGCGCCGGGTTCGGCCAGGGTAATGACATGCAGTTTGATGCCACGCTCGGCTAACGCGTAGCCGCCCACTTCCCAATTCCCCAGATGCGGGGTGATCAATAAAACGCCCTGCTTGCGTTTTTGCGCCGTGGCAAAAATTTCCAGCCCGGCAAATTCGGTGAGGATTTTTTCCGGGGAAAATCCGGCTTCACAGCGCCAGAGATCCACCAATTTGCGTCCAAAATTACGATAAAGCTGTCGGCAGGCTATGCGGGCTTTTTTCTCGTCGCCATGCAGCACGGGAAGAAGATTCTGCGTAACGATTTTGCGTCTGCTTGGACAAAAAGCCCAATACGCAAGTGTCAAAAATTCGGTCATGGTCACGAGTATTCTGCGGGGCATATTGCGCGCCACGGCCAAACCCATGCGCCAGAAAGTAGCTGTATAGGCACTGGAAGGCTGCTGTACGGTTTCCGCGCCGTCAAATAAACGCCACCAAAATGGCAGCAAAAACACCGCTGCAAAACCGGTCAGGAAAATACCCACGGCACAGATTCGTCCCAGACTGGCCAAGCCCGCATTGCTCGCCCAAGCCAAAGAGCCAAAACCGATGGCTGCGGTCATGCTGCTCAAAAGCAGCGCGATGCCAATTTCCCGGTGAGTCGCCGCCACATCGCCGCGATGCCGACGCAACGCCAATTGCATGAGAATGGTATAATCCACTCCCGCACCGAGCAGCAACGGCAACGCCATGACATTGAGCAGATTCCACTTCCAGCCGGACACTTGCATCACCGCGCACAACGCCAGCCCGCTCAAGGCCAGCGTGAAAAATCCCAGGAACACCTCGCGCCATCGGCGAAAAGCCAGCCACAACGAAATCGCCAGCAAACCGATCACGCCTGCGAGTATCCAGACTATTTTGCCCGTGATGGTTTTGAAAAGTTCGCCCGCCAACGGTTGCCATCCAGTCAACCAGGTCTCTTCCTGCGGCAACTGACGCGCCCAATCCATGTTGCCGCTTTTTAGCGGATAAACCGGTCCCATGGCGAGGAAGCCATTGGTCTCGCGGGCCACGACGCGTTGCAAAATCCAGCGGCTGAGTTCATTCGTCGGCCAGACCACATTGGTGGCCTCCGCCATGCGACCCCATGTGGACAACAATGAATGGGCCAGGACCATTGCATTGGTGGAAAAACCGCCGGTCGCCGCCGCACGTTTTAAAACATCTTCGCGCTGAGATAACAGACGGGCCGTTTCCCGGTTGACCACCTGCGCCTCGGGTCGCGGCCAAATCAACAGTGGCAACATGAAGGAAGCAATTTCGTGATGGGCGAGAGCATTGGTTAAAGAGCCATTGAGTTTTTCCAAACGCTGCAAAACCTCCTGCTCTGTGCGACCCCGGGTCAGCGCCAGATACGGTTCTTCGGCGCGATCCAATTCCTTTTCCATTTCCTTGAGCGCGATGAACGCCTGACTGTTGCCGGGGGACAACGCTTCTCCACTATAATCGATCGCCGGCCGCCGGTAAATCCATCCGCCAATCACCAGGACGGCGATGATCGCAGTGCAACTCCAGGCAAAATTTGCGTTGCGCGTGAACCCCGGAAGATTCGGCACTTTATAAGATTTTTTTGACAGCTTGAGCGGCGGCAAAAACCACGCGAGCATCACCCCGGAACCAGTCGTGATGCCGATGGCCACCAGCGTGCCCAGTTGCCCCAATCCCGGCAGTCCGCTGAATCTTAAAATCAAAAACGCCCCAGCCGTGGTCGTGGCCGACCAAAGAATTCCAGCCTGCACCATGCGTTTGACATCAATCGCTGATTTGTCCGGATTGGCCAGCGAAGCCTGATACAGCACCAACGCATAATCCACCGTCACCCCCAGCAGGATTCCGGCGAAACCGAGGCTGACCACATTGAGCGTTCCCAGGAACAGTCCACCCAGCGCCAGTGTCCCGGCGACAATCAGAGTCAATAGAAATAACGTCCAGACCAGCGGAATCCAGCGCCGATAAGCCACCCAAAAAAGCAGCCCGATCAAAACCATTGTTCCCAGCACCGACTCGATCAAATCCTGGCGCATCCCTTGCGACGTCTCCGCCACAAACGCCGGCGGACCGGTATAACGCACTGTGATCCCGGGATTTTTACTTTTCCATTCTGCGACGACGCCCTGGATGGCATTGATCCACTTGATACATTCTGTGTAGTCGGTCAGTGCGGGTCGTGCCTGCACGAACAAGACGTGATAAGTTCCATCCTCGGAAGCGAACCAATTCTGATCGCGCATCGAGGCGGGAATTTGCGACGCAGTGCTTTCCGGCAACTGGGTTAAACCAAAAGGATCATAAGCCGACCTGGCAATGTCACCGGGTGAAAAGGAAGTCGCCAATTTTTCCTTGGTTTCCTGCAAGACGCCGGGAAGATTAGTTTCAACCAGGCGATCAGCGAGTTGCCGGAAATCTTCGGGCTTTTGATTGAGCCAGATGTAAGCGAGGAGTTCAGAGGAGAGGGCAGGGTCTTCAAACCACGGCGGACGCCACCGGACCGTTTCCACCAAGTTACTGTGTGATTGAAAGGTATTGGCCAGGGATTCAACTGCCGTATCGGCCGCCGACATATCGGTCGCGCGGAGCGTGACGATCAGTTCGCGATTGTTGGAAAAATGCTCCTGATAAAGCTTGAGGCCCTCGACTACTTTCAGATCAGACGGCAGCAGATTAAGGATCTGCACATCCATGTGCAGCCGCCAACCGCCGACGGCCACCGCCAGCAACAAAACTAAATAAATCCACCGGCGGGTTCCTCTCATGGTTTGTTTAGATAACCACGCAACGTCTCACCGGTCCCCACGTTCTGCAACTCCCATTGATCCAGATCGACCTTTTTGGTCCAATGTTTTCCCACCGGACTCTCCGTGGCCACGGCCGGCAATCGCAGCAAACCAAAATGACTCGGCAACGGAAATCTCCCGGAATAAAGCCGGTCACCCGCTGGAAATTCAATTTGCCAGCGTTTTCCATCCAGCCGTGCGGTGGCGAAGGGAAGAGTTTTGGTGAATTGCACAAAAGCCTGGCCGTTGGTATTGACCGCCACCGTCAAGTCACCGCTGAGTTCCGGCATGGAACGAGTCGGACGCCAAACGGCCTGTCCATTCCAAACAGTCCAACCTGGATCGGAAAATTTGAAAGTGTCCCATTGTAAGGGCGTATGACATCCGCTCAAACAAATCATGGCCAGCAGACCGAATAGGATTCGCGCTTTTGACATGACAATCAGGGGTTGAAATTAATTCTCGGCGCGAACGGTTTCCAACCCTGCCATTTGATCAGCCAAAAGAAAAAGCGCATCCGCCAGCGGAGCGACCAGTTGCCATTCAGTTCACCCGCCAGCGCAGCGTTCACCGCCGAGGGAATGTCCCATTTTTCTTTTGGTTCCATCAGGATCTCCATGAAAGGCGTGGTATAAAAACCTTCGATCATTTCCCAATAAAAATCCATCGCACGAAACACTCGTTTTTCATAACGCCGATACGGTGCCATGCTGCCAGTGCGCTCCACCTCCATGATCGTTTCCGCCGCGAGCTTGCCCGAGGTCATGGCGACAAAAACGCCCGAGGAAAAAATAGGATCAAGGAATCCAGCGGCATCGCCGATGCGCAACACCCGGTCGCTGTACAGCCGCTTATTGCGATAAGAAAAATCCGAAGTCGTGTGCATCGGGCCAACGCGTTCAGCGTTCTTCATGCGTTCCTTTGCGGCCGCGTTTGTTTCAACGATTTCCGCAAACAATTCTTCCGGCGTCCCTTTCCATTGGGCCAGTTCCGCTTTTTCCATGACACAGCCGACACTGGTCTTTTCGGCGGAGATGGGAATGATCCAAAACCATTTATTAGCCAGTCGAAGAATGACTGTATCACCCGCGCGATTGCCCGGATCAAGTTTCACCCTGAGGAAATGCCCAAAGATCGCCATTTTTTTATGGCCCTCATTCATTACTCGCAGCCCTTCCTGGTTGCCGGTCAAATTGGTGCGGCCACTGGCATCCGCGAGAAAACCGCAACGGAAAGAGTGTTGTTTCCCTTCTGGGTCTGCGGCCAAAACCGTTACCCCATCTTTGTCTGTTTCGGTCTTTTGGACGATCCAACCTTCGCGCACCTCCGCGCCTGATTTGCGTGAATGTTTGAGCAGAATGTGATCAAACTTGGCGCGTTCCACCTGAAACGCCTGCGGCTCCTTCGTAAAAACTCCTTGGCCAAAAACAAACCCCGTGGTTTTTGAAGCATTCCCCAGAGTAAACGATGCGCCATATTTATTGGGAAAACCGGCCGCTTCAATATCCGGCATCACGCCCATTTCGCGGAACAGCCGAAGATTGTAAGGCAACAGTGATTCGCCGATATGAAAACGCGGAAAAACCTCCTTTTCCAAAAGGAGAACTTTTTTCCCTGCGCGCGCCAGATAAGTGGCCGCAGTGCTTCCACCGGGGCCGCCACCAACGACGATCACATCAAAATCAGGCTGCTGCATCCAGTCATTTAACTTCAGGTTCTGACCATTGGCAAGTGGGAGGGGCTCAAAATCCTGTCCGCCGCGTTGTTCAATTGCCTTTATTTGACCTGATTTAACGGACTGTTTGTTTCGTGATAAGCCTGGTGCGAGCGGTAAAGCGCCATCAATTCTTCATTCTTCGCGACGATCGCTTTGTTACCCAGAGTCTTGGCCAGATCGCGGGCTCTTTTAGCCGCAGCCTCGGCTTCAGTGAATTTTCCAGTTTCGGCATAAGCCGCCGCCAGGGTGCCGATGAGCAATGGTTCCTTGTTCTGAGTCAGTTCGCAGGCACGGGTGGCGAATTGCACGGCTTCAGCGCCGCTCCGGTATTTGGGATCAGGGTCGGCGGTGAGAATCCAGGCCAGATTGTTCAGCGCTTCTGGGTTGTCGGGGACATATTTGATTGACTCTCGAAAATGCCGGATGGCTTCCGCCGTCTGGCGTTGCCCGGACAGGATGGAGCCTAATTTGTTGTGGGCCTGGGCATAATTGGGCGCCAGCCGCACGGCTTCAGTCAACTCAGCCTTGGCTTCTTCGATTTTCCCCTGATCCAGCAGCGTGGTGCCGATGAAAAAATGGATGGTCGGTTCTTCCGGCTCAATTTTGGCGGCGATGGCAAATTCGGCCAACGCCGCTTCCGGTTGGTTTTTTCGCAGATAAATACTGCCGAGGTCGCGGTCCGGTTCCGGCAGGTCGGGCCGCAGTTTTTTGGCCATTTGCAAATGCTCAATGGCTTCGTCCAACTTATTTTGTCGCATCAGGATTTCTCCGAGAAAATTATGGGCGGCGGCATAACCCGGAGCCAGTTCGACCGAGGCGACGGCTTCAATGCGCGCCTTTTCCAATTCACCGTGGTCGCGCAGATAGGCGGCGTAGCTGCTGTGGGCGATGAAATTATCCTGCGTGACGGCGATGCTGTGGGTAAACAAGGTGCCGCCATCATACCAATAACTGAGTTGAATACTGGTGGCCATGGCGGAAATTCCCACCAGGACAAGGCCCGCGCCGGCCAAAAATTTTCGGACGAAAAGCCAGTTGGGAACGGGAGATTCATCTGCCGTTCCCAAAATCGGCCAACGCCCCAGCAAATTACCCGCGCCCCAGACGACCATCACAAAGATGCCGATGGAAGGAATGTAGGAGTAGCGATCAGCCATGGACTGCGCGCCGATCTGAACGAAACCGATGACCGGTACCAGCGTGCCCAAATACCAGAGCCAGCCCAGCAGAAGATAGGGACGGGTTTTCCGAGTGAGGATGGCGGCCACGGAAACGGTTAAAAGAACCCCCGCCCCGGTAATGACTTCCCAGCGGGCGAAAGAAAATTCATAAGGATAAATGACGGCCATGTTGTGCGGCCAAACCAGTTTGATCAGGTAACGAAAATAGGAAACGTCAGCGGTAAAGAGCCGGGTCAGCCACGGTGTCCGTTCCAGCGTGGAGACGGCGCCGCCGCGTTTTTGGGCGATAAAGGTCAGGACGCTGGCCCCGATGATCAGCGGAATAAAAGGGAGCTTTTCCGCGATGATCCGCCACGCTTTGATCGGCGCAGAGGTTGGCGGTTGAGCCTGAAACCGGCGCAGGGGCCACCAGTCAATCAAAAGCAAAACAAACGGCAGGGTCACCAACATTTGTTTGGACATGAGTCCGAACGTAAAACAGAGCAGCACTTGAAGATAACGGAACCAAGTTCGTCGTTCGACATAATTAATATAAGCCAGCATGGTCAGCAGCCAAAACCAGGTGCTGAGCACGTCTTTGCGCTCAGAAATCCAGGCGACCGATTCGACGTGCAGCGGATGCCAGGCAAAGAAACCGGCGACCAACGCGCTGCGCCAGCGCGCGCCAGTCAAGCGCAGCAATACGAGAAACAACAGCACCGAATTCCCCGTATGAAGCAGAACACTGGTGGCGTGATGCCCGCCGGGCCGGGAGCCAAACACCTGAAAATCGAGCAGGTGCGACATCCAGGTCAAAGGATGCCAGTTGGAGCAGTAGCCCGCTTGAAAACACCATGCCAGAGCGTGCCAACTGAAGCCCTGGGAAATGTGGAAGTTATTGGCGACATAGTTCGGATCGTCGAAATTAACGAAGCCATAAACAAACAGCGGCGAGTAAAGCGCAACGGTTCCCAGCGCGAGGACCAGGATGATCAGCCAATTTTGTCTTTTGTCATTGCCTGCCATGAAAGCCGAAAGTGTACCAGACGAAGGCGGTTTGGGAAATTATTCTTCCACCACGCTGCGGATTTCCCCGGCTTGAACACGTGTTCTAATTTTTTGGCCGGGTTGGGTTTTTTCGGCGGCGCGAATGATTTGGCCGGTGGCGTCGTCCGTCGTGATCGAGTAGCCGCGGGCGAGAGTTTGCTCGGGGCCAAGAAGACGGAGCCGCGCTTCAGCCGTGCTGGAACGGTGCCGAAGGTCTTGCCATTGACGGCGGAAATGTTCGCGAAGCTGGCGTTGGGTTTCCTTCAGATGATCGCGGCGTTCCGCGACTAGGCGCGCTGGCCGGACACGACCGAGTTGAACCGTCAAATTTTGCACCACCAGCCTCAGATCTTTCGCCCGGCGATGAGCGCAGCGATGGAGCGTTTGTTGGAGGTCATCGAGCAGTTGTTGTTGTTCGTTAAATTTCCTTCGCGGATGGGCGGCGAGCAGACGCTGCCCAAGTTGGCGGAAATGACGGCGTTCTTCCGTCACCCGGCGAACAGCCAGATCGTGGAGTTGCTCGCTGATGCCGGCGATCTGCCGCCAGGCGGTATAAGTATCTTCAGTCAGAATTTCAGCGGCGGCGCTGGGCGTGGCGGCGCGGAAGTCGGCCACGAAATCGCTGATGGTAAAATCTATTTCATGACCGACAGCGGAAACAACGGGCAGGGTAGATTCAAAAATGGCGCGAGCCACGGCTTCTTCGTTGAAGGCCCAAAGATCTTCGAGACTGCCGCCGCCGCGAGTCACCAGAATCAGATCCAGTTTCTCTGGGGACTGTTCTGACCATTCGTTCAGACGATGGATGCCCGTGGCGATTTCAGCAGCGGCACCGGGCCCTTGCACCAGACAGGGAACAAGAATCAATTCCAACGTTGGGTTGCGCCGTTGCACGACATGCAGAACATCGCGGATGGCCGCGCCGGTCGGGGACGTGACCAAACCGATGCGTTGTGGAAAGCGGGGCAGGGGACGCTTGCGTTCAGTGGCGAAGAGACCTTCAGCCTGGAGTTTTTGTTTCAGCTTTTCAAAGGCGATTTGCAGCGCGCCCACGCCCTGTAATTCAATCGCGTGAACGTGAAGCTGATATTGCCCGCGCGCTTCATAAACCGTCATTTCTCCCTGAAGAATGACTTTGGCCCCATCTTTCAACGATTCGCGCTGGGCCACGGGATCATTGCGAAAAAGGACGCAACTTAATTGCGAATTGGCATCTTTAAGCGTGAAATAAATATGACCGGAAGATTGCAGTCGGAAATTGGTGATCTCGCCAGTGACCCAAATTTGGCCGAATTGTTTTTCCAGGGTCCGACGAACGTCGGCGGTGATTTCAGAAACGCTGAAGACACGACGAGTGGCTTCGGTCGGGAAAAGTTCGCCGGTGTTGCCAAAGTTCCACTGGGATGCGGCTTTTCTGGGCATGGCAAATTATTTAATTTCCTCGGAAATGCGCTGAATGCTGAGCGCCTTGCCGGTCTTGTCGTCGATTTCGATCAACGCGCCCTGGAGCTTGATGCGCCCGCTGGCCACGCCGAATTTCTGCGGAGTATTCGTGCGGAAACGGCGGATGACCGGTTCGATTTCGCGGCCCAGCACACTCTCATGCGGGCCGGTGAAGCCGGCGTCAGTCAAATAGGCGGTGCCACCGGGGAAAATCTGTTCGTCGGCCGTCTGCACATGGGTGTGAGTGCCGACGACGGCGCTGACCTTCCCATCCAGCATCCGGGCAATGGCGATTTTTTCTGAAGTGGCCTCGGCGTGCATATCTACAAATATGATCTTGGTCACTTGCCGCAGATGTTCGACTTCCGCTTCGCCCATTAGAAACGGATTTTCCAAAGCCGGCATGAAGGTTCGGCCTTGCAGATTAAGGACGGCCACCGGCGGGCCTTTGTCCGAATGCCAAATGGTGCTGCCCCGGCCATCGGTGCCGGGCGGATAATTGAGCGGACGCAGAAAGCGCGGTTCCGTGTGCAGGAGCATGGTCACTTCCTTTTGATCCCAGAGATGATCGCCGGTGGTCATGATATTGACACCCGAATCAAAAATTTCTGCCGCCGTATTGACCGTGATGCCCGAGCCGCCGGCGGAATTTTCCCCATTGGCGATGACCATGTCAATCTGGTGTTTTTCCTTCAAACCGGGGAGGAGCTTGCGCACTGCATGCCGTCCGGGTTCACCCACGATGTCGCCGATAAAAAGAAGTTTCACGAATTTAGGTTAGCTGGGAAAATAGCGGTGGCAAGTTTTCTAGGAGTGGGGACGGCTCGTCCCCACTCCGTTTCGCTCGACATTTCTACTCTGCCTTGCTAATCACAGCGCGTGCCAGAAACGGCTCCCAGTCTATTATTGTTGATTCCGGCTTATAATGAAGAGCAACGGATTGAGCCGGTGCTGCGCGCGTACGGAAAATATTTCCGCGACCAATACCCCGGAAAATTCCAGCTCATCGTCGTCCTCAACGGTTGCCGCGACAACACCATCGGCGTTGTCAAAAAAGTCGCCGCCGAATTTCCTGCCATCAGCGCCTTGGAATTCGCAGCCCCCATCGGCAAAGGCGGCGCCCTGATCGAAGGTTTGCGCCTCGCACCCTTGGCCGATTTCATCGGCTACGTGGATGCCGACGGCGCGACGGAACCGGAAGCCTTTCACGATCTGGCCCGTCACTGCCGCGAGGCGGATTGCGTGATCGGTTCCCGTTGGATTGAAGGCGCGGTTTTGCATCAAGTCCAGACTGGCCAGCGCCGTTTTGCCAGCCGGGTGTTTCATTACATCGTTCAATTTTTCTTCCGGATGAACATCCGCGATACCCAGTGCGGCGCAAAAATCATGACCCGCGCCGCCGCCGAAAAAACCCATCCCTCCCTGTGCATCGCCGACATGGCGTTCGACATTAATTTGCTCTACGTGCTGAAACGAAACGGTTTCCAAGTGAAAGAAGTTCCGACGGAATGGACGGACAAAGTGGGGTCAAAAGTTTCGCTCGGAAAAACCTCGATGACCATGCTATTTTCGGTGATTCGCCTGCGCTGGATTTACTCGCCTTTCGCCCCGTTGCGAAAAATTTTTCTTCCCATTGAGAAATGGATTTACCGCAAGCTCAACGCTCCGCCGCCGAACCCCGATCCGAAGCACGATTAGCTCCAGGGCCCCACGTGAACACCGCGCAAATCACGAAGAGCAGCAAATTAAACGCCCCGAAAGATTGCGCCACATGGGTAAAAGCCTGCATCTCCGGCAACGTTTTCCATCCCGGCAACATCCAGTGCAGCGTCAACGCATATGCGATCGGCACCGCCGCGATCAGCGGCGTCGCCTTGAATTTTTTGTGGGCCAGCAGATTTTGCACCAGCACATTGGCCAGCGTCATCGGCAAACAACCCCAGGTGAACCATGGCACCAGCGGCCAAGCCTCAACCATTGCGGGCTTGGTAAAAAACATGCAACGCAGCACCAGCTTCGGCAACAGTGAGCAGGCCAGTGCTGCCACGCAACCAAACGAAGCCGTCGCCACCACCGTCTGGAGCAACGCATTGCTCTTTTGCGAAAGCGCCGCGCTCCGCACCAGTCGCGGGAACATGACCAGCGCCACCGGCGCGATGAACATCGTGATGGCGTAACCCGTGAACATCGCCGCCATGTAGAGCGGAGTCTGACCTTCCTGGCCGAACGTTTTTTGCACGAACAAACTGTCAATCGTCGTCATCGCCACCACCGTGCCCATGCCCAGCGTCAGGGGAATCGCCAGCGCCAGCCATTTTTTCCATTCCACCTTGACGGCTGATTTCTCGCGCCAAACCTGGCGCGTCAACCAGGCCCCGATGGCCAAAGTAGTGAACTGCCCAACGCACACCGCCACCAAACCTCCGCACGCTGTCAATTGCAACAGCAAAAGGATGATCAACAAGGTGCCAAACCGGCCCACCCCATCAATGATCTGCAAAGCGCCGAAGCCTCCGAAATGATGCAACCCCTGAAGCAATCCCTTGAACACCGGGACGGTTAACGTCGGCAGCACCACCAGCGCTGTCAACCAAAGCGCAATCGGATTGGCCACATCCAGAGCGTGACTGATGGTATTGGTGCAAGCCACCACGACCACCGAACAACCCAGCCAAAAAACAAAAGTCGCCAGCAAAACCGCGCGCGTGGTTGCCACCAAAGATTTATGCTTTTCGTCATCCACCGCCGCCGCCGCTTGTTGCGCAAAGATGGATTGCAACGCCGCCGCCGGCACACTCAAGAGGATCATGAAACGCAGCAACGCATTGAACACCCCGTATTCCTTGCCCATCTTCGCCGCCATCGCCTGGACCAGCACCATGAAAACGCCGCCGGTGACCGTCGCGATCACCATCCAGCCGCTCTGTTTGAAAAAAGAAGATTTTGCCGGTTCACTCATGGGTCAGGAAAGGGATCGAAAGAATTTTAAAAGCAGGTCGGTCGCGGTATTCAGTTGACTTAACGAAACCCATTCATCGGACGTGTGGGCTTGGGCAATATCGCCCGGTCCGAAAACGACGCTCGCAATGCCCGCGTGTGACAAGACCGACGCGTCGCAATAATAATCCACGCCCAATGGTTTGGACTGCCGCGTGACTTTGAGAAATTGTTGCACCAAGGGCAGATGCGGATCGGTCTCCATCGGCAGACAGGGAGATTCTTTGGTACCGGAGATTTTGGCTGAGAGATTATGTTTGCGCAAAAACCTGGAAATATCTGCGATGGCCGACGCTTCCGTTTCCCCCGGCAAAGTGCGCCGATCCGCCCGCGCGATGCACTGCGCCGGAACAATATTCGGCTGCGTGCCTCCCGAAATCGTACCAATGCTGATCGTGCCCGGTCGAAGAACCGCATGTTTGCCCCGGCTCAATTCCTTCGCATACTTCGTTTCCAACAGATCCACAATGCGCGCCATTTCATGCACCGCATTGCGTCCCAGATCGGGCCGCGAGCCATGCGCCGCCTTGCCTTTGGTTTCAATTTCCAGCCAAAGACTCCCTTTGTGCGCCGTCACGAGTTGTGCGTTGGTCGGCTCGCCAACAATCGCCAGATCAGCCTTCAACCCGCTCGCGGCCAAAGTGCGCGAACCCGATTGCCCATTTTCTTCATCAATCAACCCCACAAAAATAATTTCCGTATTTGCCGGACGTTGCTTTTCCTTCGCAAGACTGCACAAAGCCGTCAGCATCGCCGCTCCTGACCCCTTCGTATCACACGACCCACGCCCATAAAGCCGTCCATTGCTGATGCGCGGAACAAACTGCTCCGGCGAAACCACATTCACCGTATCCATATGCGGCGCCAACAGAATGCGCTGTCTGACGTTTCCAGTTGGCCGCAGAGTGGCGAGAAGATTTGACCGACCCGGAAGAACTTTTTGAAAAGCCACATCCAACCCCGCCTTCGCCGCAGTCACTGCAAGGAAATCCGCCACCCGCTGTTCCCCCGCATGGGGATGCTTCGCCGGCAAAAACGCCGGATTCACACTCGGCAGCGCCACCAATTCCCGCAGCAACTTTTCAACATCTGTCCTCATTCGTGTTTGTTCGTGTCCGGTTTTAATTTCGCGTATTTCGTGTGTTTCGCGGTTTGAAATTTTAATTCATTAAGATTTGTTTCGAATTTCGGAATTCGTGCTTCGAGTTTCCCCTTTCACTTCTTCCTAAACCACTCCACAAACTTGGGAATACCCTCCTCGATTTTTATATGCGGATTGTAACCCAGTTTTTCCTTCGCCTTCGAAATATCCGCATAAGTGATCGGCACATCCCCCGGCTGCATCGGCTTCCGGTCAATGACCGCCTTCTTCCCCAGCGCCTTTTCCAATAGCTCGATCAAATAACTCAACGTCACCGTCTGCGATTCACCCAGATTAAAGATCTCAAACCCAAATTCCTTCTTCGTGCAAGCCATGATCCCATCCACCGTATCACTGACAAAAGTATAATCCCGCGCCGTCGAGCCATCGCCAAAAACCGGAATCGGTTTGCCCGCCGTGATCAATTGCGCAAACTTATGAATGGCCAGATCCGGTCGCTGCCTCGGCCCATACACCGTAAAAAACCGCAGCATCGCCACATCCATCTTATAGATGTGATGATAAACATGCCCAAGCGCCTCGCATGCCAGCTTGCTCGCCGCATAAGGCGAGATGGCGGAAAAAATCGGATCCGTCTCACTGAACGGAACCCGCGCATTGATCCCATAAACCGATGACGACGATGCGATGGTGATTTTTTTGACCTGATGTTTTCGCGCCGCCTCCAGCAGATTGACCGTCCCCTCCACATTGACCCGTTGATAAAGCGCCGGTTCATCGAGGCTGGGTCGAACCCCCGCGCGCGCGGCCAGATGAATGACCTGATCAAACTTCACGCTGCCGAACAATTCCTGCAAACAAGCAGGATTAGTCAAATCTCCGTGGACAAACGTGAACGGCTTGCCCATGCCCTGCAACTCCGCCAGATTCCGCCGCTTGATGGCCACATCATAAAAGGGATTCAAATCATCCAGCGTCCAAACCGCATGACCCGACGCCAGCAGCCGCTCGCAAAGATGCGAGCCGATAAACCCCGCGCCGCCCGTGACCAGGAAATTCATGGGCCACATGATGCGTTTCCCATGGCAAAGTGCAACGCTCAAAATTTCAGCGAAATCTTACATCCCTGGAAGTAAATTTTTACTTGCGGTATCTGTTTTACAGAAACATCGTTAGCCGATGAAGGGCTTTAAATATATCTTTGGCATATTTGCCGCTGCGTTTGGCTTTCTTTGTATCTGCGGCTGCTTGAATTTACTTTCTCGCTCGGACAGAGATATTTCAACTTGGGTTATTATGCTGATGCTCTGCATTTTCGGTCTTGGGCCAATTGCAGCAGGTTTTTTATTCTTGCGCCCATTTATCAAAGTTCCAGTCCCCGCCTGTCCTAATTGTGGTCGCCTTGCTTGTCAACAGGTCACCATCCTTCGTAAATCTCCAATGTTTCGGATTTGGTTTTTTGGCTGGTTGGGGCTTCTTTACTCGGTCTGGCTAGGCGGCAAATCCAAGAAAATGCTTTGCGAGTCTTGCGACATAACTTTCTTTGCCGATTCTCGCGGCGCAGCTATAGCTCGTATCTTCTTTTGGTTGGTAGCTACTTGCGTTGTTTTTTGTATTCTCTTGGTCTGGCTGATGAGCTATATCCGCCATGCCTAGCTTTGAATGGCGTAACTTACGTTTTGCGGATGCAGGAAAATCCGATGCTTAAAATTCCATTGAACTTTAAACGCAAAACCCTACACTCCCGTCCCGATGAACGAACCTCTACTCAAACTTGAATTGCCCGGGATTAAAAAAGTCAAAACCGGCAAAGTCCGCGAAGTCTTTGACCTCGGCCAAAATTTCCTCTTTGTCGCATCCGATCGCATTTCTGCCTTCGACGTCAACATGCCCAATGGCATCCCGCGCAAAGGCGAAGTCCTCACCCAGATCTCCTACTTCTGGTTCGACCAGACCAAAGATCTCGTCCCCAACCACCTCGCTTCCGGCCCGAACGATCCGTTGCCGCCGGAACTCCAGAAATACGCCGCCCAAGTCGGTCGCCGCAGCATGATCGTCAAAAAGACCCAACCGCTCGCCATCGAATGTGTCGTGCGCGGTTACCTCTGTGGTTCCGGTTGGAAAGATTACCAAAAAACCGGTGCCGTCTGCGGCATCAAACTGCCGCCCGGTTTGCAGGATTCCTCCAAGCTGCCCGAACCAATTTTCACCCCCGCGACCAAAGCCGAAACCGGTCACGACGAAAATATCTCCTTCGAACAAGCCTGTGAAATCACCGGCAAAGAAATCGCTGAACTCGCCAAAAAACTCAGCCTCCAAATTTATTCCTTCGCCGCCGAATATGCTCTCAAGCGCGGCATCATCATCGCCGACACCAAATTCGAATTTGGCCTGACCGATGGCAAACTCATCCTCATCGACGAAGTTCTGACGCCCGATTCCTCCCGTTTCTGGCCCGCCGATCAATACAAACCCGGCCGCAGCCAGCCGAGCTTCGACAAACAATTCGTGCGCGATTACTTGGAAACTCTCTCTTGGAACAAGCAACCGCCCGCACCCGCTCTGCCGCCCGACGTCGTGGCCAAGACCACAGAGAAATATCTGGACGCTTACCAGCGTTTGACGGGCAAAACCCTCTGAGGTAGGGCGCGTCACTCCGTGCGCGCCGCTGCATGATGCAAAACCTCGTCGAAGATTTCCTCGTTCACCTGAAACACGAACGGGGCCAATCTGACCTGACCCTCAAAACCTACTCCGCGCTCCTTAGAAGCTTCGTCCTCTGGGCCGAAAAACGCGGAATAAAAGATTGGGGTGCCGTGCAACTCTCCGACCTCATGGCCTACCTCGACCACGAGCGCACCCGTCCAGTCAAAGACGGCGAAAAAAAATCCGGTCGCAAACTCAGTTCCGAAAGCCTCTATCTAATCATCGCCGCCCTGCGCGGATTCTATCGTTTTGCCGAGAACGAAAAATTCCTCCCGCAAAACCTCGCCGAAAACCTTTCCCTCCCGCGCCGTTGGAAACGATTGCCCAAATCACTTTCGTCCGTAGAAATCACCCGTCTTCTGACGCCGCAAAAACCCGAAACCCCATCCTCCCTCTGCGATCAAGCCGTTCTCGAGTTGGCCTACGCCTCCGGCCTGCGTCTGTCCGAGCTGCGCACCATCCGTCTCGAACAACTTCATCTCGACGCCGGATTTATCAACGTGATCGGGAAGGGGAACAAAGAGCGCGTTGTGCCACTGGGCCGGAAAGCCATCGCCGCCATTCAACATTACCTCGATTCTGGTCGGCCAAAACTTGTCACCGCCAAATCTCCCGCCGCCCTTTTCCTGACCAAGCGCGGCACACCGTTCGCATCGGTCACACTCTGGCTGCGGATCAAACATCGGGTGAAACATGCTGGCATCGAACGCAACATCACTCCCCACATGCTGCGCCACAGCTTCGCCACCCACCTTCTGGAGAACGGTGCCGACCTCCGCGTCATCCAAGAACTCCTCGGCCATGCCAACATCAGCACCACCGAAGTTTACACCCACGTCGCCGGTAATCGTCTGCGCGAAGTCCACCGCAAATTTCACCCCAGAAGCTGACATTAATCGCGAAGCGTCTTGGACTGCGGTCAGTCCTCTGCCGCTTTTGATCGTCCAACTCTCCAAACAAGCCGCTTCTATTCAAAATCGTAAACCACAATTTTCTTGACCACCTTCTTCAGCACCGTGTTGACAAACTCCACATGCAACGGATGCACCTGATATTCGTCCTGTGCTTTTTTGTCCGCGAAAACCAGATTGAGCGCCGCCTGATAAGACTGTTCCACCACCGGTCGCGGACTGGTGACCATTCGCCCGAAGTGAATGGTTAGAACCCCGGGAATCGGCCGCAGATACTTCTCCATCCCCGCAATCAATTCATCCGTGGCGTTCGGATTGGCCGGGTCCGTCCAAAAAATAACAACATGTGAAAACATAAATTAAGTTTGTTCGCGTCTGATATTTGAGATTGATTATTGGGAACTCTTTGGTGCTTGGATGTTGGAATTTGGAATTTTGCTTTTACTTCCCGCCGTCCCAATGCCCAAAACGATCCACCGGCACCTTCGCATCTTCCGGATAAACCAGATAAACCGTGTTCTCCGATTTCTTCCACGCCTTGACCACATCCGCGCGCTTATAGATATGCTGCACCTTCTGGCCCTTTTTCAGATTCGTCGCCGGATCATTGATCACAAAATCACCCTCCGCCGTGAACCCGATGCACACCGTCAAATGCCCCGCACCGGTATCGCCACGACCCGGTTGCAGCATGTGCCACGGAGCCGAAATGATCACCGGAATCCCGGCGGAGATCCAATCCTCCAATTCCACCACATCATTCAACCGCGTGATATACGCTTTCATCCCCGGAAACTTTCCCGCGAACGCCGCATTGAACGGCCAATTGCCCGTGCCAAAACCCTCGTCATAAACCCCCGCCGCCACCTCCGGCACATCCATGTTCAATTCCGGCCGATGCAACACATCGCCCCACCGCGCCAGCACCATCGAGAGCGAAGTCGGGCTGCACCAACCCTGTTCCTGCGGATACGAATGTTGCGAACGCTCCGGCGTGCTGATGATTTTTCCCCAGGCCTTGTGATCCGATTCCAACGGCGTGATGTCGGCCTTGCTGTCCACAAACGACACCCCCATATATTTCAACTTCGCCTCACCGGCCAGCGTCACGCGCAACCGAATATCGCCGCCTGATTTCTTCATCATCAAAACATCCGTGTTCACCCGGCCATCCTCGTCCCTTTGGCGGCCCACACTTTCGCGCGGATGTTTGTCAGGATTGTCCGACCAATTGCCGAGCGCATAAAATTTCGTCTGCTTCTCCGGATAAATCACCTTGGCCTCGACCTTCACCCACGAAGCGCCGGGCGTCGTGGCGTTCCAGGAGACGACCAATTCATCCCAATGATTGGGTGCCTTGATCATGGGCGAGATGAGAATTTTTTCACCCGCGTTGGTCGATTTTTCCTCGATGAAATCGCCGAACGATTTGATCGGAAGATAATGGGAGCGCATATCGGCGATTTCGGCATTGAGCGTGCTGGTCATGGCGATTAAGAGCAGGGCTAGGGCGGTTAACGGTTTAAGTTGCATGAGTGCTGGCGTGTAAAAATGGTTTCAATTTTTCGATCAATTCGGGCGGCAGCCGTTTCGGTTTTTCCTCCGCGCTGACGCAGACGTGAAAAGTTTTTCCTTCGACCAATGATTTGCCGCTTTCATTTAAAATTCTGCTGCCAAAATTCAACCGCGCTCCGTTCACGGCGGTGAGCCAAAGCTCCACCGTCAAAACATCATCATAACGGGCCATGCCCTTGTAGGACAATTCCAAACCGATCACCGGAAAGTAAGTGCCGCCTTCCTGTAACTCAAGAAAAGTGCAGCCGATATGCCGGAAAAACTCCCCGCGCGCCGCCTCGAGGATATCGAGGTAACGCGAATAATAAACATGATTGCCCACCGTGCAATGGGCGTAAGTGACGCGCAGTTGATATTGAAATTTCTTTTCCGACACGGCTGCAGATTTTTGGGTTTATCATTTTGAAAGTCGAGCCGAAAGGGTGGGGCGGAATAGCCATGGTGCAACTGGCAGACGTATCACACTTAGGTCGGCAGATGATGGGGTGGGGGAGGATACATACTTGGGGGGTGAAAATAGCCGTCA
>CAIYOY010000382.1 GCA_903927905.1 uncultured Verrucomicrobiales bacterium
TCACAGAGGCGCGCTCCGTTGTTCCCGATCGTTATCTTTGACAATATATAACGAATCAGTTATTCATCCCGGAATGTTCTGGTTAAAGAAATATATTGCGATTTGCAGTGTAGCCGTTGCGCTCACGCTCACTGCCACCACGCGCGCCGCTGAAATCACCGTCTTCGCCGCCGCCAGCCTTTCCGAATCACTCAAAGCAATCGCGTCCGATTACCAAAAATCCAGTGGCGATAAAGTCAACTTCAACCTCGGCGCATCCAGTCTGCTCGCGCGGCAAATCGAGGAAGGCGCTCCCGCTGATCTTTTTTTCTCCGCCGATGAAGCCAAGATGGATGGCTTGGAGAAAAAAGGTTTGATCCACAAGGAGACGCGCAAAAGCCTGCTCTCAAATTCGCTCGTCATCGTGGTTGCAGCAGAGCAGGGGGCAAACATCACCGCGGCCTCCGACCTGGCAACAGGTAAAATAAAACACCTCGCGCTGGCGGAACCGAGCAGTGTCCCCGCTGGCATCTATGCGAAGGAATATTTGCAGAAACAAAAACTTTGGACCGCAGTGGAAAGTAAAGTTATCCCGACCGAAAATGTCCGCGCCGCTTTGGCCGCAGTTGAATCAGGCAACGCCGATGCCGGCATCGTCTATAAAACCGACGCCGCCATTTCCAAAAAGGTGAAAGTTGCCTTTGAAATCCCGCGCAACGATGCGCCAGCGATCAGCTACCCTGTTGCCGTGGTCAAGGGCTCCAAAAATCTTTCGGCCGCCCAAAAGTTCATGGACTACCTCGAATCCGAACCCGCCGCGAAAGTGTTCCGCCAGTTCGGCTTCATGGTCAAATAAATCAGCTTGAATAGAAAAAGACGCTCAATCTTAATAGCCAAAATGAAAGTCAGAAAAATGGTTCTACTGGCGGTCCTGATTGTTGTTCAGGGCTTGGGCTATTCTTCCCTGGCCGATGGCAACGCGGACATTGAAGCCCTCAAAAAACTGGTCGAAGAACAAAACAAAAAAATAGACGCGCTTACCCAAAAAGTTCACGACTTGGAAGAACGCGAGCAGGGCAAATCCGCCACTGCCGCGCGGATCGAAGCCGTGGATCAGAAAGTTCAAGCCATCGAGCAGGAAAAGAGCAAAACCACCCCGCGCCTTTCGATCAGTTCGGAGGGGTTCACCATGAGCTCGGCTGACACCAATTTCACCCTGCGCCTGCGCGGTATTGTGCAGGTGGATTCCCGCACCTTTTTGGACGACCACGGCCTGCGCGGCAATGACGGTTTCCTCTTGCGCCGCGTCCGCCCCATTATCGAAGGCACCCTGTATCACGATTTTGATTTTGTCATCGTGCCGGATTTTGGTACGGGCGGCAACGGCGGCGCGGCCGCCGCGCCACAAGTCTTCGATGCCTGGTTGAATTACACCTATTCCTCCGCGCTGCAATTTCGCTTTGGCAAATTCAAATTGCCGGTCGGACTGGAAGCCCTGCAAGCCGATCCCGACACCATGTTTAACGAGCGGTCTTTCGCTTCGCAACTCATCAGCATCCGCGATGTCGGCGCGCAAATGCAAGGCCAGGTGCTGAACGGGCGGCTGAGCTATGCCGGTGGTGTGTTCAACGGCGTGGGCGACAATCGCAACTCCAGCAATTCTGATTTTGACGACGAAAAAGAATTCGCCGGACGCCTCTTTGCGCAGCCTTTTAAGTCTTCCCGGTTCGGTTGCCTGAAGGGTTTCGGCTTTGGCCTGGGCGGCAGCTACACCCGTTCCTTCACCGCCGCCGGATTGCCCAACACCACCGGCGGCACCAACCCGGGTTTTGTCACCGACGGTCAGCAACAATTCTTTTCCTATAAAAGCACCGTCACCGCCGCCGGCAACCATTGGCGCTTGTCCCCGCAATTCTATTACTATTGGGGGCCGTTCGACCTGATGGGCGAATACATCGTTTCTTCGCAAGAAGTCAGTTTCACTACCAGCGCCAAGACGCGCAGATTTGACAACAGCGCCTGGGAAGTAAATGCCAGTTGGGTTTTGACCGGAGAAAACGCCGGCTACCAAGGCATCATTCCAGACCATCCCTTCAATCCCCACTCGGGGCAATGGGGCGCGTGGCAACTCGTCGCGCGTTATGAACAATTGGATCTGGATCGTTCCATCTTCTCCCGTAAACCCGCGCTCAGTTACGCTGATCCGGCCGTTTCCGCCAAGGAGGCGCAAGCCTGGTCCGTCGGCCTGAACTGGTGGATGAACAAAAACGTCCGCGTCAATGGCAGTTTCACTCGCACCACTTTCTCCGGAGGTGGTGGAGCCGGGGCCGCCGCTCCCGCCACGGTCACGCGCCAACCCGAGAACGTCATCTTCACCCGCGTTCAACTGGCCTTTTAGGCCGTGCATATGACAGTGGAAGATTGGCAAATTGTCTGGTTCACCGCGTGGGTTTCGGCGTTGAGCACGGTCATCATTTTGCCATTCGGCCTGGCGATTTCCTGGTTGCTGGCCCGCCGCGATTGGCCGGGCAAATCGCTGATCGAAACATTGATTTCACTTCCCCTCGTCATGCCGCCGGTCGCCACCGGCCTGATTCTTTTAAAAGTCCTCGGACGTCGTGGGCCGATCGGCGGTTTTTTGCACGACCATTTCAACTCTGACCTCGTCTTTACCTGGCGCGCAGTATTGATTGCCCTGGGCGTCATGTCTTTTCCGCTCCTTGTGCGTTCGGTGCGTGTGGCTTTCGAGGAAGTGGACCCCCGCCTGGAACAAATCGCCCGCACTCTCGGCGCGAGCAATTGGCGCGTCTTTTGCACCATCACCTTGCCTCTCGCCAAACGCGGCGTGATCGCCGGGATGATCCTCGCCTTCGCCCGCGCCCTCGGTGAATTTGGGGCGACCATCATGGTGGCGGGCATGATTCCGGGAAAAACTGAAACTCTTTCCCTCGCCATTTACCAAAACGTCCAACTCGGCCACGACGATTATGCCTTTCGCCTCCTCGCAATTTCCGTCGCCTTCGCCTTCGCCGCTGTTTGGATCAGTGAACTATTATTGCTCAAAAAAGGGAGGAAACGATGAACCTGCGCCTGCAAAAAATCCTCCTGCCACTCTCCGCCTTTGATCTGGAAGTGGATGTGACCGTTCAGCGCCATGTCACCGCCATCTTTGGCCCGTCCGGCGCAGGAAAAACATCCCTCCTGGAAGTGATCGCTGGCCTTCGCCGTCCCAAGTCAGCCCACATTCAACTGGATGATAAAGCCCTGTCAAACCTGCCTGCTCGCCATCGTAGGATCGGCTATGTCCCTCAGGACCTCGCGCTTTTCCCACACCTGTCCGTCCGCCAAAATCTTTTCTACGGCCACAAAGGAATCTCCGATGCCGACAATATTTTCAGTTTCGACCACGTGACCAGTGTTTTGGAAATTCAGCCGTTGGTGGATCGTGGCGTCTCCGATTTGTCCGGAGGCGAAAAGCAACGCGTGGCCGTCGCCCGTGCCTTGTTGAGCGCTCCGAGGCTGTTGTTATTGGACGAACCTCTTTCCAGTCTCGATGCGAAATTAAAACTGAAAATCATCCCTTACCTAAAACGCATCCGCGATGAATTCCAATTGCCGATGCTCTACGTCACCCACGACGAAGAAGAAGTCCGCGCTCTTTGTGACGAAGTGCTGGTGATGAAAGAGGGAAAAATAATTGCCACCCATCCCGCTGATTCGACCCAGTGGTCAGTCCTTTAAAAGTCCGAACAACTGCTTCTGCAAAATTTTGGTGGAGGCGATGCTCTTGTTCTCGATGTCACGGTAAATTTTAATCACCTGTAATCCTGTTGAAGTCAATTGTGCCCCACCGCCCTTTTTGCCGCCGCGCACCAATTCCACCAGCGGCTGGTTAAAACACTTTTCCATTGTCTTCAACAACAGCCACGCCCGCATGTAAGACATATCCAACTTCTTCGCCGCCTTCGCAATCGAACCCGTCTCCGCAATCTTCTCGAGCAAAAGCGCCTTCCCCGGGCCAAAGGCAATTTCTTTCCCACGGAGCAGGCGAAACCGGGGCTGAATTGAAATTTTTCCAACAGGCTTTGGCATGGATAAATGGATACTCCGACCGTCGCTTCACGGCAATGTTCTTCTCCAGATTCAGATTTACGTTTTGACCCAAGGAAGGCAATCATCATTTATGCCAAACGCGCCAGTCAAACTGAATCAGGCCAGTCTGAGTCAACTTAAAGTAAAAACGCCGCAATACGACCGCCGACAGGTCGGGCAGGGGATCGTCCATATCGGTGTGGGTGGTTTCCATCGCGCGCACCAGACGGTTTATACCGAAGACCTTTTTCATCAGGGAGAAGATTTGCGCTGGGGCTTTTGCGGCCTCGGCCTGTTGCCGCACGATGCCCGGATGCGCGATGTTCTCAAAACGCAGGATTATCTCTACACCCTGGTCGAGCGCAGCAATCAGGGCGACGAAGCCCGCATTCTCGGGTCCATCGTCAATTTTGTCTTCGCCCCGGAAAACCGGGAAGCCGCCATTGAAAAAATGGCCGCGCTGGAAACTAAAATTATTTCCATGACCATTACCGAGGGTGGTTATTATATCCATTCCGGAACCGGTGAATTCGATCCGCAACACCCCGACATCCGGCATGACCTGGAACATCCTCGCGAACCGCAGTGTTCTTTCGGCTTTCTCCTCGAAGCCCTTGACCGTCGTCGTCAACGCGGTCAGGCACCATTCACCATCATGTCCTGCGACAATATTCAAGGTAACGGCGACATCACAAAAAAAGTCCTCACCGCCATGGCCGAACTGCGCGATCCTAAACTAGCCAATTGGATCACAGCCAACTGCGCCTTCCCCAACAGCATGGTGGACCGCATCACTCCTGCCACCACCGACGAACACCGCGCTCTTGTCCGCGAGAAATTCGGCATAGACGACGGCTGGCCGGTGATGACCGAGCAATTCAAGCAATGGGTCATCGAAGACCATTTTGTCCAGGGCCGGCCCAAATGGGAAAAGGTCGGCGCGCAAATGACCATCGATGTCATGCCCTACGAAAAAATGAAACTGCGCCTCCTCAACGCCAGCCATCAGGCCCTGTGTTATATCGGCATGTTGTTCGGATATGAGTTCGCCCACCAGACCATGGAAGATGCGGACATCAGGAAACTCGTCGAGCTGATGATGGACCGCGAGGTGACCGCGATTTTGCCGCCTGTGCCCGGAGTGGATTTGGCCGAATACAAAAAGACCTTGATCGAACGTTTCGCCAATCCCGCCATTCGCGATCAACTGTCACGCATCGGCATTTACGGATCATCGGGGATGCCGAAGTTTGTGCTACCGACCATCCACGAACAATTGCAACGCGGCGGCCACATCGAACTTCTCAGCTTCACCATCGCCTGTTGGTTCCGTTATCTCAATGGAAAAGACGAACAGGGCAGGGAAATCGTGATGAAAGACCCGATGGCTCCACGCCTGCGCGAACTGGCCAAAGCCGGCGGAAAAGACCCCGGCTCATTGCTGGCGGTGCGAGAAATCTTTAGCGAAGAGCTGGCCAACCACCCAAATTTCGTGAATCAAGTAAAAGAATTCCTTAGTCGCTTCTACGAGCAAGGCGCTCGGGCGACTTTGATTCAGGCGGTGGCGGACAAATAAAATTTTACACCGCAGCAGCGGTTAAACTGCTGCGGTGCTTTCCCGATGGGAAAGATTGGGAAGATCAACCGGTGAAACCGGCTGACTGATTACTTCTTCAAATGACCGGAGACCAACTTGGTCATCTCGAACATGCTGACTTGCTTCTTGCCGTTGAAAACAGCTTTGAGCGCGTCATCAGCATTGATCATCGTGCGTTTCTTCTTATCCTGCAGGCCGTTTTTCTTGATATAGACCCAGAGTTTCTTGGTCAATTCAGTACGGGGCAGGGGTTTTTCGCCAACCACAGCGGCCAACTTGTCGTCCGGTTGAACCGGCTTCATGAAGGCTGCACTTGGTTTGCGTTTCTTAGTAGGTGTTTTAGCCATGCCCTTTATTTGCCTGTTTACGAGGGAGAATGCAACATTTTTTTAAGAAATTTTTACGATTTCTCATAGGCAAGAATTTTTGCCAACCTCCATTTTGCCCCGTAAAACCACGAATGACTGGCCTTTTCGCGGCGAAATGGTACACTGTTGACAATGTCTCTTATGAATAAAACAAGCTCCGCTGGCGCCCGATTTCGCGCCGCGTTGCAAAAGGAGAAGCCCCTGCAAATCGTCGGGGCCATCAATGCCTATGCCGCCATCCTCGCGGAGAAATCCGGTTTCAACGCCCTTTACCTTTCCGGCGCGGGCGTGGCCAATGCTTCCTATGGCTTGCCTGATCTCGGCGTTACTTCGCTTGACAACGTCTTGGAGGATGTCCGCCGCATCACCGCCGCAAGCAAGCTTCCCTTGCTCGTTGATGTTGACACCGGCTGGGGCAGTGCCTTCGGTATCCAACGCACCATTCGCGAAATGACCAAAGCCGGTGCCGCTGCCATTCACATCGAGGATCAGGTCGCCGCCAAACGTTGCGGTCATCGTCCCGGCAAAGAACTTGTCAGCGCCGAAGAAATGTGCGATCGCATCAAAGCCGCCGTGGATGCCAAAACCGATTCCCAATTCGTCATCATGGCGCGAACCGACGCCGCCGCCGGCGAAGGCGTTCCTGCCGCGATAGATCGCGCCTGCGCCTATCGCGACGCTGGAGCGGATATGATTTTCGCCGAGGCCCTCGGCACCCTCGCCGAATACAAAGCCTTTTGCAAAACCGTAAAAGTTCCCGTCCTCGCCAATATCACCGAGTTCGGCAAGACCCCGCTTTTCACCACCAGGGAATTAAAATCCGCCGGTGTCGCCATGGTGTTGTATCCGCTCTCTGCCTTCCGCGCCATGAATGCCGCCGCCTTGAACGTTTACCAAACGATCCGCCGTGACGGCACCCAAAAGCGCGTCATCAACAAAATGCAAACCCGCGCCGATCTCTACGAATATCTGAATTACCACGCCTACGAAACGAAACTCGACGAACTGTTTGCCAAAGGAAAAAAGCCATGAGTGAAGTAAAAAAAACCGGCGGCCTGGCCGGAATCGTTGCCGGAGAAACCGCCATCTGCACGGTCGGCAAGGAAGGCGTCGGCCTGACCTATCGCGGGTACACCATTGAAGACCTCGCCGCCCACGCCACCTTCGAAGAAGTCGCCTACCTGCTGATCTACGGCACCTTGCCCACGCAAACCGTCTTGGATACTTATCGCAAGAAATTGATTTCATTGCGCGCCTTACCTGCCGCCTTAAAAACCGTCCTGGAGCAACTCCCCGCCAACGCCCATCCCATGGACGTCCTGCGCACCGGTTGTTCCGCCCTCGGCACCATGGAACGCGAAACCGCCGCCCCCGGAGTGCGACTGTCCCCAGTCGCAGCAACGTCACCAACGCCGACCGCATCCGAATCAACCAAAGCCTCCCATCCTTCAGCCGCCACTCACGACCAGTTCGCCATCGCCGACCGCCTCCTCGCGCTGTTCCCATCCATGCTCCTCTACTGGTATCACGCGAGCCACAACGGCAAAAAAATCGAAACCGCCACCGACGCCCCGAACATCGCCGCCCATTTCCTCCAACTGCTCCACGGCAAACCCGCGTCCGATCTCCACATCCGCGCCATGGATGTTTCCCTCATCCTCTACGCCGAACACGAATTCAACGCCTCCACCTTCACCTGTCGCACCATCGCCTCCACCCTGGCCGATTTCTATTCCGCCGTCACCGGTGGCATCGGCGCGCTGCAAGGCCCGCTGCACGGCGGCGCGAATGAAGCGGCGATGGAATTGATCGAAAAATTTAAAACCCCGGACGAAGCCGAAGCCGGCCTGATGAAACTCCTGGCCGAGAAAAAACTGGTGATGGGTTTCGGCCATCGCGTCTATAAAAAAGCCGACCCCCGTTCCGACATCATCAAAGTCTGGTCCAAAAAACTCTCCGACGCCTGCGGCGACAAAACCCTCTACGCCATCTCCGAACGCCTCGAAGCCGTCATGCGCCGCGAGAAGGGCATGTTCCCCAACCTAGATTTCTACAGCGCCTCCGCCTACCGTTTCCTCGGCATCCCCACGCCGATGTTCACCCCGATTTTCGTCATCGCAAGAATCTCTGGCTGGTCCGCGCATATCTTCGAGCAACGCGCCAACAACCGCCTGATTCGTCCGACGGCTGATTACACCGGGCCGCAGCCGAGGGCGTTTATTGCCATTGCCAATAGATGAAAGACGCCTTTAATAAGTGAAAATAACCCTGTAGCATGATTAACGGACTGATTTCACAAGACTGGAAATGAACCAATGAAGCCAAAGGTTTATCTTGAAACGACGATTCCGAGCTTGTTGGTTGCCCGCCCCAGTCCATTGTTGCGCGTTGCCAACGATCAGCAAGTGACTCGGGAATGGTGGGACACGCGGCGTGATAAATTTCAGCTTTTCGTATCAGAACTCGTCTTGGAAGAAGCGGCGAGAGGTGATCGCACTTTGGCGGCTCAACGCTTGGCTGCCATTGCTCATTGCCCTGTCTTGGTAGCAACCGATGCGGCACGAGCACTCACCTTGGAGTTGCTCAGTTCCGGACTTGTCCCGGCTAAAGCCGCAGCAGATGCTGCGCATATCGCAGTCGCAGCGGTTCAGGGCATGGATTTTCTTCTGACTTGGAATTGTCGGCACATCGCCAACGCCATGACCGTGGATCGAGTTCGCGAGCTTTGTGCCCGACGCGGATTTCCCGCTCCAGTGATCTGCACTCCTTACGAACTCATGCTACCTTAAACCTTATGAAACACGAAATTCTGGAAGAAGTCTGGCAAACGCGCGATAAAATATCCGCCGAATGTGGCCATGACGTGAATCGTCTGTTCAAACGCCTCAAGACGCTTGAAGCGCAACATCCCGAACGACTGGTGTCATTTGCCCCGCGCCAAACCGACAAGCCGGCTCGCAAAAAACGACACGCCATTGCCAAGTGAGCAATTATCTTGAAACACGAAATTCTTGAAGAAGTCTGGCGCGTGCGAGATGAAATTTCCGCCGAATGTGGGCACGACCTAAAAAAGCTGGCCACCATGCTCCGCCGCGAGGAAGCCAAATACGGCGACAGGCTGGCTCGCCTTCCCATCCGTCGCAACCCGGCCCGAGGTCGTATTGCTGCCCACCGTTGCGCCTCTGTTTAATGCGTCTAACGGCCGGATTTATTGGCCAGTATTAACCAAAGAAAAAGACTGTAAACCGGCAATACCCCGATTAAAAAACCGGCCAAATCCCGGATGTTCCGAAACATACGTTTCGCCAGCCCGATTGTATTCTGCTCCGTAAGTCCCAATTCCATGGAGCAGGCTGCGCAACATATTTGGTGGATCATCTTCGCGATGACGTTTAATGAGGCTTTTATCCTTCCCAAAATAAAATCTTAAACCGGCCATGACGTGGTTATAACCGTGATCGCCGGCGGCAAGTTCGGCA
>CAIYOY010000383.1 GCA_903927905.1 uncultured Verrucomicrobiales bacterium
AATGGTAAAGATGCTTTGAATCACTCCACACCTTCTGCCCGGCGACGCTGCTGCGGGTCACAGACCCGCGCTCCGGCCCCACTGAAGTATGCTCCATTCTTCAAAGTAGCCCACTACCCACTTTTATGTCCTCTTGCATATTGGCTGAAAAAGGGGTGATAATACCTCGCAGGCATGGCTAGCCAAAACAAAATATTAATGCTGGATGACGACCAGGCATTGCTCGATCTCTATCAGGACATCCTGAAAGAATTACCGAGCAAGCCCGAAGTCATCATCTCCAATTCCGGCGCCCGCGCCATCGCCTTGCTTGAATCCGAACCCTTCACCCTTCTCATCACTGATCTTAAAATGCCGAAGATGGACGGCCTGCAAGTCCTTTCCATTGTCCGCCGTAAATTTCCCGAACTGCGCATCATCTGCCTGACCGGCGTCCTCGATGAAGAATACCGCTCCCGCGCCTACGCCATGGGCGTCGAGCTGTTCTGGCAAAAACCCAGCAGCACCGAGGAAATGAACATGTTCAAGGATTGCGTCGAATCCCTGCTCGGCCGCGAAGCCGCCGGACTCGGGTTCCGCGGGGTGCAAAGCAAAAGCCTGATGGACCTCATCCAAATGGAATGCCTCGCCCAAAGCTCCGCCGTCCTCCGCATCACCCAGGGCGGCGTGGAAGGGAAAATCTGGATCTCGTCCGGCGATATAGTTGACGCCGCCGCCCACAACCTGACCGGTGAAGCCGCCTTCAAAGAAATTTTTTCGTGGAAGGGCGGTAATTTTGAGATCCTCCCGCATGAGCCTGATCGGCCCCGCACGATCATGACTTCGTCGCAAAATTTATTGCTGACCACTTCCCAGGAGATTGATGAAGCGCGCGGTGATCAAGCCCAGGTTCAAGCCAACGGCGAACCGACCGCCGCCGCCGCCGCTTCCGGCCTAGCGGCCCTGGCCCGTTTTGAAGGCGTCGAATTTGTCCTGACCACCACGGCCGACGGGAAAAAGGCGTCCGAATCATGGGGCTTGGAAAACGCCGGACCGGTGGCAGAATGGGTGCGTGAAGTTTACCCGCGATTGCGGTCTTTGGGGGAAAAACTGGAAGCGGGCGAGTTGAACAATGTCAAGGCCACCGGCCTGCAACGGCACCTGGCCATCACCGGCACGGCGGAAAATGCGTTGCTCTGCGTCGGATTTCGTCGCACTCTCGACGCTGACCAAGTGCAGCAGACCATGAAATTAATTTTTGCCAAATGGGCTTCGTAACAAAATATATTCGGAAAAACGAAAAGCCGAAGTTGAACCGCCTGCCCAGCGGGAGCTTCACCATTGACGGTGAGGGCAAGATCATCAGCTCAACCGTGGCCCAATCCGTTTCCCCCACGGTGCTCAAGGAGATCAGCCAGCACATTTTGGCCGTCTTCAAAGGGGCGCACGCGGCCAAGGTCCAATTTTCCGAACTGGTGGTCAACTACGAAGCTTTCAAAATCACCGCCCGCGAATTGCGCGGCGGCGCCATGATCTTTCTTTCGCCGAAAACTACCCAAACCATGCCCCAACTCTAATGCCCTATGTCTAACGCGAAACTGGACACGCTTGTCAACCAAATGGAGAACTACCTGGAGTGCTTGAAGCAATTCAATCATTTCATTGCCGTGGCCCGCTCCAAAAAATTCACCGAGGAAGATGAAAACCAATTCCTTGAGGTCAAATCCGTCATCGTGCAAGAATTGGAGACCATCCTGGCCGCCTTCGAAGGCTGTTCGCGCGACGATGTCCACGGCCTGATCTCCGGCGCTCCCAGCCTCCGTTACCTGAGCGAAAGCAATGAAGGCGTCCTGCGCGGCGTGGAAAACCAGTGGCACAAAGTCTATGTCACCTTCCAGGCCATGCTCGGCCAGCTCAAAGTCAAACAGCGCGAACACGAGTCCAAGGGTTTCTTCTCCTCCATCTTCAAAAAGAAATAGCCCATGACTGACTGGTTGACGGCGACACTGTTGGGGATTGTTGAGGGCATCACCGAATTCATTCCTGTTTCTTCGACCGGCCATCTGTTGATCGCGGAAAAATGGCTCCCCCGGCAAAGCGATCTTTTCAACGTCGTCATCCAAAGCGGGGCCGTCGCCGCCGTGATCCCGCTTTTTTGGCCCCGCTTGCGCCAATTTATTTTCCAATGGCGCGAACCGGCCGTTTTTCAGATGATCCAGAAAGTTTTCGTCGCCTTCGCCCTGACCTGCGTCGGCGGTTATGTTCTGGAAAAGAAACACGTTAAACTGCCCGAACAACTCACGCCCGTGGCCATCGCGTTGCTGGTGGGGGGGATACTGTTTCTCCTCGTCGAATTTTGGCTGCGCGGCAAACCGGCGCGCAACGAAATCACCTGGACCATTGCCCTGGCGGTGGGCTTCGCCCAACTGCTGGCCGCCGTTTTCCCCGGCACCTCGCGTTCCGGCGCAACCATTTTGATTTCATTAGTCCTCGGCCTGGGCCGCCCGCTGGCGACCGAGTTTTCATTTCTGGTCGGCATCCCCACGATGTTCGCAGCGGGTTCCTTGAAAATCTTCAAAGCCTTTCATCATCCCGTCGTTCCAGTCCATGAAAATTGGACCAATCTGCTGATTGCCACCGTCGTCGCCGCCATCGTTTCCTTCATCGCAGTCAAATGGTTGCTGCGCTATGTCCAAACCCATTCCTTTGTCGGCTTCGGCTGGTACCGCATTGCCCTGGGTGTTTTGATTCTGGCGGCCTGGGTCTAATTACCTTTGGCCCAAGCCAAACCATCCGTTCCCGGCCCGGTCTTGATCAACTTGGCCACCTTCCAGTTCTTCGTGTCAATCACCACCACTTGCTGGCTGGCATCGCAGGAAACATAGGCTTCGCCGCCGTCGGGCCGGACAATCACTTCCTGCGGAGTCTTCGGCACATCAATGGTTGCTGCCATTTTCATCGCCGCCAAATCAATCACGCCCACCTTGTTCAACTTGATCAGCACGACCAACAAATGTTTGCCGTCCGGCGTCGCTGCCGTGCCGTAACCGATGCCGGGCATTTCAATCCGGTTCGCCACTTTCCGAGTGGCGGTATCCACCACCACCAATTCCGGTTTGGTTTGGTCGGAGGTAAAGGCCCAGCGATCATCCACCGACAGCGAAATCCGTTGCGTCTTCGGCGCGATCGGGATCACCGCCAAAACCTTCTTCGCCGCAATATCAATCACCGACATCGTTCCCGGTCCGACATTGGCCGTGTAAGCAAAACGGTTGTCGCTGGAAATCGCGAACATGTGCGATTCGGTTTGCTCCGTCGGCAGCGCGCCCAGAACTTTCAAGGTTTTCGGATCAATCACCGAAATGGAGTTTTCGATTTCCGTGCCGACGTAGAGCAGATGATCTTTCGGCCCGAAGACCGCGCAATGCGGACGAACGCCTTTCCCGAAATCCACCGTCCCGACGATCTTATGCGCCGCGATATCAATCACCCGGACCAATTGCCCATCCGTCCCCGGTTTGCCCACGCCGGCATTCCCATAAATCGGCACATACGCGAGCTTGCCGTCCGGCGACGCCACCACTTCATGCCCGGTCACGCCATCCTCTTCCACCGTGGCGATGACCTGGCCCGCGATGGGGTCAACGATGGCAAGCGTGTGGTTGCCTTTATTGGCCACGAGTAAATAACCGGACGAATCCATGGCCGAAGTTTGCCGGGCCAGCCCTGCCGCCAGCAACAAAATAGAGAAGGTCAATTTCATATCTGAAACAATTGACCGGAGGGAAATAGAAGTCAAAGCGAACTGCGTGAACGGGTGCAAATAAAAGTGATGGTCCGTACTGACGCTCGTCAGCCCATTCCATATTGACCTTAACTTTTAATCGCCCCCGTTCTGGCGATGGGAATGGACAAGGAATAAACAAGCCTTTAACCTAAAACGAAACCCAGCTTTTATTCGAGGACTGGCATGAACGCCTGAACAATGGGGATAACGTTGGGCTGTCGCTGCTCTCCGATAGATCAGCTATTTGCATGAATATAAACTCGTTCATTTCAACTGCTCGGAATTTTTTCCGTTGTCGCTTCACGGTCGGTTTACTCCTGTGGGTCACGTTTGTTCGGGCCGAGGCGGCGCCGAGTCCAGCTCCAGCCAAATCCGCCATCACCTCCCCGCCAGTTTCACCCACAGAGTCGCTCGCAAAAATCCATTTGCCGCCGGGCTTCTCCGCCGATCTCGTCGCCGCCGAACCGTTGCTCGAATCACCAGTCGCGATTGATTGGGACGATCGCGGGCGGTTGTGGGTCGTGGAAATGGTGGATTATCCGATGGGCATGGATGGCAAACAAAAACCCGGCGGTCGCATCCGCGTATTGGAAGATACCAAAGGCACCGGACACTACGACAAGTCCACCATTTTCGCCGACGGCCTCAATTTCCCCACCGGCCTGCTCGTTTGGCGCGATGGCGTCCTCGTCACCGCCGCGCCGGATATTCTTTTTCTCAAAGACACCGATGGCGATGGCAAGGCCGATGTCAAACAGGTGTTGCTCACCGGTTTTTCCCAGGGCAACCAGCAGCTTCGCGTTAATGGCTTGCGCTGGGGACTCGATAACTGGGTGTATTGCGCCAGCGGTTCGCATGACAGCGGTTACGGCAACGAAACCAAAATCAAATCGCTCTTGACCGGCAAAGGCTACGCGCTGGGCAATCACGATTTTCGTTTCCGACCGGACACGGGCGAGGTGATCGCCGAGACCGGACCGTCGCAATTCGGGCGCAACCCGGATGATTGGGGTTATTGGTTTGGCGAGATGAATTCGTGGCCCATCTGGCATTACGTTTTGCAGGATCGTTACATCAGCCGCAATCCGTATGTTCCTGCGCCCGATCCCGAGCACCAGATCGTCACGCCCAAAAATCCGCCGGTCTATCCCGCGAGCAAACAGGAAAAGCGCTATCACAGTTTCACCGACGCAGGACATTTTACCTCCGCATGTTCCGCCACCATTTACCGTGACGAACTCCTTTTCGGCCCCGGCCCGAATCGACACGCCTTCACCTGCGAACCGTTTTCCAACCTCGTGCAACACAACATCGTCACGGATGAAGGCGTGACCTTCACCTCACATCGCGATCCGAAAGAGAAAACGGATTTCTTCGCCAGTGAAGATCGCTGGTGCCGCCCGGTGATGACACGCACCGGTCCTGACGGCGCGCTCTGGGTGGTGGACATGTACCGCTACATCATTGAGCATCCCGAGTGGCTGCCGGCCGAAGGACGCGCGGAACTGATGCCGCATTACCGTCTGGGCCAGGAACGCGGTCGCATCTATCGCGTTTTCCCCGGTCAACAGCCACCAGCCATCCCTCGCCAACTAGGCCAACTCTCCGCCGCAGAACTAGTCAATGCGCTTGACTCCAGCAACGGCTGGCAGCGCGACAAGGCGCAGATGATGCTTTTCTGGAAACACGATCTCAGCGTCGGGCCGCTCCTCGTCAAGATGGCCATGGCAAGCAAGAATCCCATGGCGCGGCTCCATTCACTTTGGACGCTGGACGGGTTGTGCATACTAGAACCCGATTTAATCGAGCGCGCGCTGGCCGATCCGCATCCGGCGGTGCGCATCAACGCGCTGCGACTCGCAGAGTCGCGCTCCGGGCCGAACGTCATTAAAGCGGCCGTTCGACTGATGAACGACAAAGATCCGAAAGTCCGCCTGCAACTCGCCTGTTCGTTGGGCGAATGGACCGACCCGCGCGCCGGAGCCGCGCTCGCGCGTCTCGCCGTGACCGATCACGACGACAAATACATGCTCGCCGCCATCATGAGTTCCGCCGTGCCGCACAGCGCCGCGCTGGTGGATGCGGCGATTTCCGTGGGCGGAGCGCTTTCTGAACAGGTGGTGAGTCTGGCCCTGGGTCTGAATCAGCGCGATGCTCTTGCTCGATTATTGACACCCACACTCATCGCCACGGACGGGAAATTCACCGCCGCGCAAATGGATGCCTTCAGCCAATTCCTCGACCGCCTGACCCGGCGCAAAACTTCCCTCGCGGAAATGAGCAAAGACAAAGACCTGCTCACCGATATTTTAGCCAAGGCCAGCAGTCTGTTCGAATTCGCCAGGACGGACAAATCGCTCTCCGCCGTCGGATTAATGGCCCGCGACCCGGATCACCGGGTGGAAACGGTGACCGCGCTGGCCACGATGATCACCCCGCAAACTCCGAGCGAAATCCAGGCCGCCGCCGTTCACGATCTCGCCGTCACCGGCGATGATAAAGTTCCCGACCTGCTGCTGGCCGCGTGGCCCGGCTTCGGCGCAGAAACCCGTCTCGCGGTGTTGGATGAATTATTGGGCCGCGAGCCGTGGGCCTTTGCGTTGGTGCAAAACATTGCCGACGGAAAAATCGGCGCCAGTTCTTTCGACGCCAGCCGTCGCGGGCGATTGATGCGTTATCCCTCGCCCCGGGTGAAGGAACTGGCCAAGACCGCGTTCAAAGCCACCACCTCACGCGCCACCGTCATGGCCGATTTCCAACCGGCCCTCGCGCTCACCGGCGATTCGCTCCGTGGCCGCGCCGTCTTCGCCAAACTCTGCGTCTCCTGTCACAAACTCGCGGGCCTCGGCAACGAAGTCGGCCCCAACCTCCAGTCCGTCGCCAACCATCCCTCGGAAAAATTGCTCGTCTCCATCCTTGATCCGAACGCGAGCATCGAGCCGGGTTACGTCGCCTATTCCTGCAAACTGACCGACGACGAAGAACTCTACGGCATCATCGCCGCCGAAACCGGCAACAGCCTGCTCTTCAAAATGGCCGACGGAAAATCGCGCACCCTCCTGCGCTCCGACATCGCGTCGCTCCGCAGCTCAAATCTGTCTCTCATGCCGGAAGGGTTGGAAGCTGGTTTGAGCAAGCAGGATTTGGCTGATTTGATTCATTTTCTGCAAAGTCCAATACAGCCTTGATAACGGGTCAGGGAAATTTTAATATACACGCAAGTGACAGGCGCGTCCGAAGGGGCGGCAACGGATCAGTAGTCTGAATTTAAAAACCAAGCCAATGAAAGGGTCTGGCATAAAGATGCAATGGAAACGTTTCGAAAAAAC
This sequence comes from uncultured Verrucomicrobiales bacterium, assembly GCA_903927905.1. Taxonomy (GTDB): domain Bacteria; phylum Verrucomicrobiota; class Verrucomicrobiia; order Limisphaerales; family Palsa-1400; genus CAIYOY01. The sequence goes on from CAIYOY010000383.1 coordinate 7,096, forward strand.
GTTTGCTTGGATATTGTTACTGACAGCCGCGCTTTGGTCACCGTGCGCTCACGCGCAACTGGTGGCTGACGGCCAGACAAATATATTGGATGGAACAACGGTCACCTTGACCAAGGTGATCGCCGTTGGCACCAACGGCACCCTCACTCGATTGATTCTGACCAACGGAGCCACGATCATCAGCAGCAACGTGACCGAAATCATCGGTTATAACCAGTCTGCTAAAACAAACAGGGTCGTTGTCAGCGGCCCCGGTTCGGCCTGGACAGGAATAAGCAATTTTTTTGTTGGCCTGAATGGTTCTTTCAATGAATTGGATATTCTTGATGGCGGACTCGTCTCTGATGCATCGGGATATTTGGGTTATAATACACCGAGCAGCAACAACCTTGCCTTGATATCAGGAACCGGTTCTGTGTGGTCGAACAGCGCCCTTTTTGGATTGGGGTATGGCGGGAGCCGCAACCAGATAATCGTCACCAACGGAGGGACATTTTATGGTGGAAGCTCGACCAATAATGGCACCAGCAACATGTCCGGCACTAACACCGTTACCATCACCGGCACCAACTCGAGTTGGATCGGAGGAAATGGCTTGTCCACGTTTGGGCAAGGAGGAACTCAATTATTGATCAAAAATGGCGGCTTATTGAACCTCTCTGCCAGGACGTTGGAGATTGGTCCTTCCACATCCCCCGATTATCTCACAGTGGCCGATCCCGGATCTTTGCTTCTATGCCGACAATTTCTTATAGACACTTTAAGCCCAAGCAATCAGTGCGTAATCAGCAACGGAGCAACGCTCCGGATAGCCACTTCCAATGGTCCTGCGTGGGCGGATATTCAGGGCACGGGCACCAAAGTAACTGTCACCGGAGCAGGATCTGTTTGGACCAATGATTACGATATGAATTTTGGTGACGTTTCCAACGTCCTCCTCATCGCCAATGGCGGGAGGGTTTTTGATCGAAATGCCTCTATTTTATCCACCACTCACGTGACCGTATCCGGGACCAATTCCCTCTGGAATAATGCGGGCCAATTGCAACTCTGGTCTCCTTATTTGCAACTATTCATCACCAATGGCGGAAATATGATCGATAATTCCTGCTACATGGGGCTGGGCAATGATTTAGACAATTGTTATGCGCTGGTTACCGGGGGTGGTTCCGTCTGGAGCAATCAGACCTTTTTGGACGTAGGAGGGCAATTGGTTATATCCAATTCCGGCACACTGGTGGCGCAAAATTTGACCCTTCAAAACGACAGCACTTACAACAGCAATTACGTTACGGTGACCGGAGGCAATTTAATCGTGACGAACAACAACTCCGGAAATCTCTATGTTCAAGGTGGAACCCTGACCCTTAGCTCAGGATTGATCCAATGCGACACGCTTTCATTAAGCAATAGCAACTCGGGCAGATTCATTTTCAATGCTGGAACAGTGCTGGCTCATAATTTCATTTATCGCAACATGACCAACATGGTCGTTGGCAACGGCACCAACGCGGCCACCCTCAATCTCACTGCGGCTGGCGGCAGTGGGGGGAGTCACCAATTTCTCAGCGGCCTGTTTGTTTCAAGCAACGCCCTATTGACCGGAGTGGGCACGATCAATGGGAATATTTATATCAGAGCAGGCGGAACGTTTTCTCCCGGCACCACAGACATCCTTTCACTGACGGCCAGCAATGGATTGGTCTTGAGCAACGGCAGCTTCACGCTTCTCGGATTGAAACCGGGCACCAGCCAAAATTATCACGTGGATGGACTGACGAATGTGGTTTTTGGCGGCACGTTGCAATTGACCAATCTTGACGGGGGGGCCTATGGCGACGGCTTGAGTTTTGCGCTTTTCAATTCGACCCATTATTCCGGTGGTTTTAGTAATATCATCCCGTCGAATCCCGCTCCCGGACTTCGTTGGGACACAAATGAGCTGGCCGTGGATGGCACGCTGCGGATTTTTTCCACCAATACCCCCAGTCCGCACATCACTGGCACAGCCCAATCCAATGGGAATGTCGTGATCTCTGCCTCCGGTGGCATTTCTTACGACCCGTGCTACCTGTTGACGAGTACCAATGTCGGCGCCCCAATCTCCAATTGGACCTGCATCGCCACAAATGCCTTCACCACGAACGGCGTCATCAGTTTTACCAACCTGATCAATATTGGAGTGCCTTCAAGTTTCTATCAACTCAAGGTCAATTGATCGGCCCTGATTCAAAACTCTGCACCAAATAATCCTGTCTGCGAATCTGTTTCCGGGTTACATTGGCGGTAATTTCCACAGTTGTGTTTGACGCTTATCACATATCGGGATCGGTGGGTCGCTGGCCCAGCCTCGTTCCGCGAACACTTCTGATTTTGTTTTTACTGGCTACCCGGCCTGCGGCGATCCAGGCCGCCTATACCGGTTCCGTGGCGGTGGTCCCGGTCAATTCCTCCATTCAAAGCGCGGGCACCGAGATCATGGGCTCCGGCGGCGGCACCGGTAATTTTATTTATAAGGGCGGCGGCAATGCCGTGGACGCTGCGGTCGCGACCGCCTTGGCCGCATGCATCATAGTCCCCTCCAGTTGCAGCTTGGGCGGCTACGGCGGACATATGATGATCTGGAAATCTGGCTGGGACGGCGATCCGCAAAAGGCCACGTGCATTGATTTCAATACCGCCGCCGGTTCGCTCGCTTCCTCGAACATGTTCGTCGGCAGCGTCAATTTGACCAATGGCCACTGGACCGGCACCTTGCCCGCGGCCAATCTCGTCGGTTGGAAAACAACCGGAGTTCCCGGCACGTTCGCGGGCTTATACATGGCCCAAACCAATTATGGACGGAAGATCAACGGCACGAATTTTTTTCCGTTCGCCGAAATCATGAAGACCGCCCTCGCTCGCGTGGCCAACGGACAGGCCATCGCCACGCCGTATTACACTTTGACCAGCGTGAGCAATTTGCTCATGGACCTTTACACCAATGCCGATCCCAACGCTGTTTTCTATACCGGCGATATCGCCCAAGCCATCGCCGCCACCATGCAAACCAACGGCGGACTCGTCACCTACGCCGACATGACGAATTATCGTCCGCGCGAAGTGACGCCGTACGCGCGCCACTTCAGTTGTCCCGGTGGCACGCCCGCAACGGTCTATATGGCACCGCTCGGTTCGTCCGGACTTTCGGTCATGCAGGAACTCGCCATGATCGAAGCGCTCGGTTGGACCAATGGCCCGACCGGCACCTGGGACAATCTGCACTACTGGCATTCGCGCGCGGAAGTGGCACGCTTGAGTGTGAAGGACCATTATCAATGGATGGGCGATCCGTCGGCCGGAGTGACGCCGCCGGATTTTCTCGGCAACGGCAGCACCAATTTCTTCGATCAAATGCTGGCCCACGCCACAATCAGTTATTCTGCGGCTTGTCCCTGGGATGCGAACGAAATCCGGTTGACCAATAGCTACGCCAATTTGATCACCGATGCTGTCAATCAACAAACCAATCTGACCATTTCCGTGGATTGGGATGACATTCGTTACGGCACTTGCAATATTTCCACTTCGGATCAATGGGGCAATTGCGTCGCGGTCACTCTGAGCATGGGCGCGAGCTACGGCGCGCATGTGGCCGTGACCAATCGCGCCATCGTCTTTGGTCAGAGCATGGCGCTCTTCGATGCGCGGCCCGGCTGGCCGAATTCCATCGCTCCCGGCAAACGTCCGGTGGATAATATGAGTCCTGCGATTGTCGTTCCCGATCTTCCAATTTCGCCCACGAACGGTTCCGCCGGTGGCCGTCCGCCATTCGCCGTCGGCGCGGCAGGCGGTTCCACCATCGAAAATAATATGGCGATGCAGTTGGCCAAATATCTGATGGACGGCCCGTCCAGCAGCACGGTGGATCCGGCTTATTGGTTGTATAATTTCGAAGCCAACACCGATATTTACATGCTGCCATCGTTTCCCGCCGGCGTGGCGAGTTATCTGAATTCCGTGGGTTTTGCCACTTCCACAAGCCCTCCGGAAACCGGCCTCGTGTCCCACGTCGAAGCCTGGATTGCTCCCGCCATTTTGACGCCACCCACCGGCAGCAACATCACCAGCGGCAGTTCAATTTCTTTGGCCGTGACCGCCACGGGTTTGCCCTTGTTTTACCAATGGTCCACGAATGGCGTCCCGCTGAGCGATGGCGGAAGCATCACCGGCAGTCAAACATCACAACTCAACATTTCTGCCATCGCCCAGGGCGCGGCTTATACTGTGACAGTCAGTAATGGTGCCGGAATCGTGACCAGTTCTGCGGCAAATCTGACCGTTGATGGCAAACCCGCCATCGTCACGCAACCCGCCAGCCTGACCAATGCCATCGGCTCTACCACGACGTTTTCCGTTTCCGCCATTGGAAACAATCTCGCGTATCAGTGGATGAAAAATGGTTCGCCGCTCGCCGCCACCAACAGCGCATTGATTCTGACCAACGTTTACGACCAAGCCTCCTACTCGGTCGTGATCACCAACGTCCAGGGCAGCGTCACCAGCGCCATAGCGACCTTGACCATCGTGCTGCCAAACACCCTGCTGCTCTATGAGCCATTCGATTACACAAATGTCGGCAGCTCCGTCAGTGCTAACACGCCGACGAACTGGACCTTCGGCGGCTCCGGCGCCGACGATCTGAATGTCGCCAGCGGAAACCTTTCCTATCCGGGGTTGGCGGCCTCCATCGGCAATAGCGTGACCAACGGCGGCGCGGGCCTCGGCGTCCGCCGTTTGCTCGGCACCAATATCAGCGGCGGCAAAATTTATTTCTCCGCCTTGCTGCGCATCAATGATCTCGGCTTCGGCTCGTGGAACGGCCAGACCTCCAGCCTCGCGTCCCTGACCGCGCCTGACAACACCAGCTTTCGCCTCCAGGTCATTGTCAAATCAAATTCGCCCAACGGCTATCTCATCGGCACCCAAAAAAGCGGGACCGGCGCGACTTCCACTCTGGACACGACCGAACGTCATGCCGGTGACACTTTATTTCTGGTCGGCAAATACGATTTCACCGTCACGCCCAACGTGGCGAAATTATGGGTTAATCCCGCCGTCTTCGGCTCAGTCACCGAACCTTCCAACGGCGCTATCACCGCCACGAACGGTCTGGACGGTTTCACCATTGATCGCTTTAACCTCCGTCAAAACGCCGCCACCGGCAGCTTCAGTGTGCCGACATCAGTGCAATGGGATGAACTGCGTTTCGGTCTCGCATGGTCCGACGTCACGCCGCCCGCGCTGGTGACGTTGACTGGCTCCGCCCGGGCCGGTCCCGGGTCGTTTCAATTCTCCTATACCAATCTTAGCGGCCTGACCTACACCGTTTTCGCCGCCACGAATTTGATCGATTGGAACGCCATCGGGCAGGCCACGCAGATTTCATCCGGGATTTTTCAATTCACCGATTCCGCGACCGCGAATTTTCCTTATCGTTTCTACCAACTGCGTTCACCCTGATTCACCTCAAAGCAAAGTCATTTGCTTCCCTTCCGGTCCGCGAAACGAATCAATGGACAAGCTCGGGCTTTTGCCTTCGATCCCGGCTTTGCGGCAGGCGATGGCAAAAGTCTGTTTGATTTGATCGGCAAAAATTCCTTCACCCTTCATGCGCGACCCAAAATTAGGATCATTCAATTTTCCGTCGCGCAGGCTGCGGATGCGGTTGAGGACATTTTCTTTTTTATCCGGGAAATGGGCGGTCAGCCATTGTTCGAATAGATCTTTCACCGCGAAGGGCAGGCGCACGATGTTGTATCCGGCGAATTGTGCCCCGGCTTCAGTGGCGCGCTCGATGATTTTCAGCAACTCGTGATCAGTCAGCGCGGGAATGACCGGCGCGGCCAGCACTCCGACCGGGATGCCCGCATCGGCCAATTTTGCGATCGCGGCCAAGCGTTGCTGCGGCATGGAGGTGCGCGGTTCCAACACGCGGGTGAGATCGGAATTCAGCGATGTGACCGAAATCATCACCGCCACGGCCTGATGTTTGGCCAATTCCTGCAACAGATCCAGATCACGCGTCACCAGAAAATTTTTAGTGATGATGACTACGGGATTGCGACATTCCGCCAGCACCTCGAGGCAACCGCGCGTGATGCGCAACTTGCGTTCGACTGGTTGGTAGCAATCGGTATTGGCGCTCATGGCGATGACGCGCGGTTTCCATTTGGGTGAGGAAAGCTCCTTGCACAACAGTTCCGCCGCGTTTTCTTTGACCATGATCTTGGTTTCAAAATCAACCCCAGCAGACATGCCAAGGTATTCATGCGAAGGCCGGGCAAAACAATAAATGCAACCGTGTTCGCAACCGCGATATGGATTGATGCCAGTGTCGAAGCCGACATCCGGGCTATCGGTGTGCGATAGAATGGAAACGGTTTTGTCCTTGAGAAATTGCGTCTGGGGCGCGGAGGGAATTTCGACCTCGTTATCCGGATCGGCTTCCAAGTGCAATTTCTCAAACCGGTTGGCCGGATTGGAAGCTGCGCCTCTGCCGCGGAACGAAGTCATAAGTGAGTTAAAGATAATCCATTTATCATCTTGTCCAACTTTTAAAAACTCGCTCCCTCGAAATTTTTCCTTAAAATTTACCGGTCACTTGATGAACAAAGCTCAAATCATAAAACAGATCGTCGCCGGTTTAACTGAAAGCCTGGAGATTTTGCAGAAGGCGGCCCAAGCCTCGCGGGCCGAGGCCACGCACGAAAGCAGCAAAGCGGAAAATAAATACGACACGCGCGGACTGGAAGCCTCCTACCTCGCCGGCGGACAAATGCGGCAGGCCAAGGAAATCATGGACGCCATCAATCTTTACGAGGTTTTGACCACGCAGAAATTTGGCAAAGATGAGCCGATTGATTTGACCGCGTTGGTGGAATTGGAAACCGATGGTGTCAGCAACTTTTACTTCATCGGCCCTAAAAGTGGCGGTTTGGAGATCAAAGTAAAAGGCCAGGAAATCATGGTCATCACCCCGCAATCACCGCTCGGCCAAAATCTGATGGGCAAAATATCCGGGCAGCAATGGAAAGCGCAATTGGGCGGAACGTCTGTGAAATATCACGTTGTTTCCGTAAGCTAAGATGGGAGCGCGGAATTTATTCCGCTTCAACTCGATAGCGACGGAAAAGCATCGAACGTCAAAGAATGTGTCACGTCGAAGCGGCATAAATGCCGCACTCCTACTCTTACTCCAAAATTTCTTTCAAGACCCGGCCCTGGACATTTTTCATTTCCAGCCCAAGCAACGCGGCGGCGGTCGGCGCGACATCAAGGTTGTCAATGGAATCGAGCTTCACCCCTTTTTTGATGCCTGCGCCCCATGCCATGAACGAAGCCTGCATTTGCGGCATCAACGGACTATGGCCGTGTGCGCCCAGCAACTTCGCTGATTTGGCGGTTACGAAGGTTTCTCCATCCGTCCCGTCCGAAATGGAATAATCGTCTTTGGCCGTCAGGATCAGATCGCCCATGCGTGGATCAACATCAGGCGTCGGCAAGCCGAACTTCGCGTAATCTTTTGGTTCCAGGACCAAATCAATCCCTTCGGCACCCTTGAACATCGCGGCGATTTTCTTGGTCCAGGCCGGCAGATTCTTTTTGTCGTTGATATAAATGTAGCAACTGCCGCCCTGGCTGATCGAATAGGCCGGCGATTTATTTTTCGGAACTTTGGATTTATACAAACCAGCCTGGCGCAGTTTCACATTGGGTTCGATTTTTTGGTGATAGCCGACAAAGCCATGGTCGGACGTCACAATTATAGTGGCTTTGCCCGGATACTGGGCTGCAAGGGCGGCTTTCACTTCTTTCACCCGTTGATCGGCGGCGTGCAGCGCGGCATAAGCTTCGGGACTGCGCGGGCCGTGTTCGTGTTCCAGATGATCCACCGCGATGAGGTGCAATAAAGCCAGGCCGGGATGATGTTTGAGCGCGAGCAGAAACATTTTGGTGTACATGAGGTCGCGTTCTACGCCCATGCCGGAATTGCGCCACACTTCCTGTTTCTCAACGGGAATCCCGGCCGCCACACTCTCGGCCCATAGTTCGGGCGTGCAATATTTTTTAAAATGTTCGTCCGTCCCGACATCAGGAATGGTCCAGTCCAACGTGTGAGCGTTGCGGCTGGCGGGCCAGAGAATGGCGGCGGTTTTAATGCCGGCATCGTGGGCCACGTCATAAATTGTTGGGGCCTTCACCAGTTCGTCTTTGTCGAAAATGGGGTCGGAGATGAGCTGGATGGTCTTGCCAGTGGAGCGTTCCCAATATTTATTGCCGATGACCCCGTGGCGATCCGGCGTGACGCCGGTCACCAGCGTGGTGTGATTCGCCCAAGTGGAGGTTGGCAGCACCGGTTTCATGCTTTTGGCGGATGCGCCTTCAGCCATGAGCGCGTGCAAGGTGGGAATGTCCGCTTTGGGATCATCCAAATAGTACGACGCCATGCCGTCAATCGAGATGATGACCACGATGTGACCGTCGTCTTTGGCGGCTTGCGTGAGGTTAAACGCGCCCATCAGAACCGTGACCAACAGGCAAATTTTCAATGTATATTTATTCATCATAAGAACAGACACTTGGGGAGACGTGACGGAGATAAATTAGTTACAAGAACTTGTGACCGGGAAAGGGGTGATTGATCAGACCGCGACGGATGACTGCGCCAAACTTTGTAACGATTGTTACAAAGTTTGGCGCACGAAAATGTTCGCGTGTAAAATTTCTCGCTTTCTCCGACTGACCTTGGCCAACATTTCCCGTGTCCGCCAAACGCCACAGCCCCAAAGAACAGACGCCAGCCAAACCGGTCGCTCGTTCTTTCACAGTTCAGATCTGTTTGGGTCTCATGGTTTGCACACTGGTGGCATACTGGCATGTGACGAAGTGCGATTTCATCAGCTTCGATGATCTCAAATATGTCCGGGACAACAAAATGGTCAATATCGGGCTGACTTGGCGCGGTATTGTTTGGGCCTTCACTCATGCTTACGCGAGCAATTGGCATCCGCTCGCGTGGATCTCGCACATGATTGATGTCCAGCTTTTCGGACTGAAACCAACGGGGCACCACTTCATCAACCTCGCGCTGCACACGACCAACAGCGTTTTAGTTTTTCTGGTGTTGAAGCGCATGACCGGCGCGCAATGGCGGAGCGCGTTTGTGGCTGGACTGTTTGCGCTCCATCCGTTGCGCGTGGAATCGGTCGCGTGGGTGGCTGAGCGAAAGGATGTCCTGTGCGGATTTTTCTGGCTGCTGACCATTTGGTTTTATGCGGGCTACGTACAAAAGAAAACTTTAGTGGCCCAATTTTCCGCCATCGGCTGTTTCATCCTCGCGCTTCTTTCTAAACCAATGGCCGTCACCCTTCCCTGCGCCCTTCTCCTCCTAGACATCTGGCCACTCCAACGCTGGGACCCTTTCAATCCGCAATCTGCAATCCGCAATCCACAATTGTTAGAAAAGTGGCCCTTCTTCCTGCTCATCCCAGTAATGAGCGTAGTAACTTTCTTCGCCCAAAAATCCGGCGGCGCAGTCATCGCTCTAAGCTCTCTGTCCCTGCACGATCGCTTCACCAACGCGCTCGTCTCATACGCTTCCTATGTCCGCAAAATGTTTTGGCCATCCGACCTCTCGCTTTTTTACCCACATCCCCCGCGCGGCGCAGATTGGCCGATGGAACGGATCGCGTTGGCGGCGGTTGTCCTGGTGGCCATCACGGTGGTGATGCTTTGGCAGGCAAAACGACGGGCTTATTTTGCCGTCGGTTGGTTCTGGTTTTTAGGGACGCTTTTTCCGGTGATCGGTTTTTTTCAAGTCGGGCCGCAAGCGATGGCTGATCGGTTCACGTACATTCCGATGATCGGACTGTTTATCATCATTGCCTGGGGCGCGGTGGATTATATAAAAAAGCCGGCTGTTCTCGCTCCTGCCGCCATCGTCGTGCTGGCGTTGTGCTTTGGATTGACCGTCAAACAAGTTGGCCACTGGGACAATTCAATCACCGTGTTCACTCACGCCATAGACGTGACCACGAATAATGCGCTCGCCCATAACAATCTTGCTTCTGCACTGGATGAACACGGCCAGTCAACTGAAGCGCGGCAGCATTATATCAAATCCCTGGAAATCGAACCCGGCTACGCTCTGGCCCACAATAATCTCGGTTACATGATCGCGATGGACGGAAAACTCGACGAAGCTATCGGCCATTTCAAAGCAGCTCTCGTGTCGGATCCTGGCTACGGCGGAGCGATGCTTAATCTCGGCAATGCTTACGCCGTTCAAGGAAAACTCGATGAAGCCATCGCCCAATTCAAAGCCGCCATCGCCATCGAACCCGACGACAGCGACGCGCAGGACAACCTCGGTAACGCGTTGACCCAGCAAGGCAAACTCGACGAAGCCGCGCAGCACTACACCGCGTCCATCACCAGCAATCCCAACAACAGCCAAGCGCATGTCAATTTTGGCCTTCTCCTTGTGCGCCAGGGAAAAAACGACGAAGCCCGCCAGCATTTCACCGAAGCCCTCCGTCTCAATCCCAAAGAAACCACCGCCCAAAAAGAATTGGATCTCTTGCTGAAGAAAAAATAAGCCGGCAGGATTTGCTATTCCGCCGCCGCCTGCCAGCCGGCCTTTTTCAATCCCATCTTCTGCTCATAAGTCCCCAAGGCCTTGCTTTCAGTCTTGTCCAGCGCCTTCAATTCCTGATCCAGATAGGCCAACCGCGTCTGGGCCGCATGGGCGATGGCGGACTTGGGAAATCGTTCGATCAACCGATGCAACACTTGTTCCGCTCCGACGATATCGCCCCCATGTTTGACATACAGCGTCGCCAGCAGATTCATCCACCGCCCGATATGCGCGACGCTTTCACTCGGATGCGCGATGAGTTGTTCCAATTGATCCACCGCCAATTCCAATCGCTGAAATTTTTCCGCATACAGCAACGCCAATTTTTCCCGCGTGTCGGTGTCCATCGGATGCCGCTCCAATTGCTTGACGTATTGATTGGCCAAGACGGCTGGATTGATTTCAGCCTCCTCCTTTTTCACATCGTTACGCAAGCCGATGTTTCGTATACCGGGAGTCACTTCAAATTTTCGTTTGGCCTGGTCCTTTAAAAGGCTGTCCACCGAATCCATCCGGGCGATGCGTTGTTCGGCTTGTTGTGCCAGTTGGGTGTCGGGATAAGCGTCCACGATCCGCTGCAACAGCGCGCTGGCCGCCGCCGTATCCTGCGTGTATTTCAATTGCCAATCGGCCAGCGTTTGCAATGCCGCCGCCGTGGAGTGAGGCGGCACCTGGCCGGTCGCCAATAATTTTTCCACCGTGAATGTTCCAGCCGCCAGATCTTTCAGGTCTTCCGTTTGAATCGCCGCCAGCAACATGGTTCCGGTGAAATCATCAGGAAATTTCTCCAATTGCTTGTGGATCTCAGCGATGGCTTCATCATAGAAATTGTTTTGCCGTTTGCTTTCGGCCATGGAATAAAGCGGCTTCGCTTCCACCTCCTGATCCCCGCCGTCAAAGAGACCGGTCAGCGGGCTGGCTACCCAGGCCCCGATATTTGGCGCCCAGGTAATGGCGATGGGCAAGCCAACCAAGACCGCGAGAATCGGCCAAAGCGGCGGAATAAGCAGGCGCATCCCCAAAAGCAAGCCCGCCACAAAAATCACGGTGAGAAACCATTTGAAAACCAAACGGGCAGGATCTTCGCTGCGCTCCAGGGCGCGCCAGCCAAAATAGCCAAGGAAGGCCAGCACAAAAACACCGCTGGCTATTCCAGAAATACTTTTCCACGCCGTCTCCATGTATTGGAATCTAGCCTAATCCAATTTTGGCGTAAATCAAATAAACGACCGGGGTCATGCGTGATTGGCTCGAACAGGCCTTTGGCCTTGACCAAAATTTTCCATGTGGCACCTTAAATCCAGAACTTTTACGCCATGAACTTCAGGAAACTTTTTACAAAATTGGGCCCAATCGGATGTATCGCCGCCGCCTTGATATTCGCCAACACTCTCCGTGCTGCTGATTCCACCAATAACGCCACCGCCTCCAATAACGAGAAAAAGGCGGAACAACATGAAAAGGCTGCCGAGGCCGAGGCTGAACACAACGAACACAACAGCGAAAGCGCCGCCCAGCATCACGAAGAATCCGCCGCCGCCGCTGCTCATCACGAGAGCAATAACAATAAATCCGCAGAAGCAGCCAAGCATCACACCCCAAAGCCGCCGGCCCATAAATAGACGGGCGGAAAATTAATCCCGCTCAGGGAATTCAAACGTGGCCTTGTTCTTTTCGTCCAGGACGAGGAAGGCGGAGAACGGCTTGCCGGCTTTGGAGATGAAATTGGTGAACAAATCGGTTCGTCCGTCTTTAATCAGTTTATTCAACTCCTCGTGATTGATCGCCTGCTGGCAGATGACTTTGCCGACTTTGAATTTGCAGGCGCGTTTGTCTGACTGCGTTTTCTCGCAGAGATATTCTTTTTCTGTTTCAAAAACACGGCCTTTGCAGATCGGGCAAACGGCGACCGGTTCTTTGCCGGTGAAATCCACTTTGACGACCGGCTCTTTCACTTTGGCCGGGCCGGATTTCTTTTCGCCGCGCGGTTCAAACTCGAAGCTGGTGCGGCCTTCTTTGGGATTCCAGACGAGATAGGCTTTGAACGGACGGCCTTTTTTGGAAATAAATTTCTCGAGCAGATCAGTTTTACCGGTGGCCAAAAGTTTCGCGACCTGTTCGGGTTCGATGGGGCGCTGTAAAATGATTTTGCCGGTGCGGAAATCGCAGCCCATTTGGCGGGCATTTTTTTCGCAGCAATAATTCATGCCGTGCTCATAGACCGGCGAGCCGCACTTGGGACATTTACCGAGTGAAGTCTTGCCGGTGAAATCGGTGGCTTCGGCGGCGGCCTGGTCTTCGGCGTTCTGCTGACCGAAATCGAATTCCGGTTTCCATTCGGGCGACATCTTGATGATGGCGGCGAAGGGGCGGCCCATTTTGCTGCGGAATCCCTGGAGCGGGCCGACCACTTTTTTACTGATAAGTTCCTCGACCTCAGCATTTTCCAACTGGCGGCTGGCGACGATTTTCCAAAGGGCAAAGTCGCAGTTGGAGCACTGGAATTTTTTGTAATTCTCTTTGATGACTCCCCCGCATTTCGGGCAGGGCACCTTCAGATCGGTGTAATTGCCCGGGACCGTGTCGCTTTCGTGCTGTTTGGCTTTGCTGACGATTTTGCGGGTCATCTCCTCGATCTGATGCATGAACTCCGGCCGCTGCAATTCGCCGCGCTCCATCTGCTTCAGCTTGAATTCCCAATCGCCGGTCAATTCCGGCGCGGACAATTCCGGGATGTCCAATCCGCGCAAAAGAGTGATGAGCGAAAATGCCTTGGCCGTCGGCTGCAATTCACGGAAATTGCGCAGCAGATATTTTTCAAAAAGCAGGCCTTCAATGATGGCCGCGCGGGTCGCTGGCGTGCCGAGTCCTTTTTGGCTCATGGCTTCGCGTAACTCCTCATCCTCGACCAATTTCCCGGCGCCTTCCATCGCGCTCAGCAACGTGGCTTCCGTGTAACGCGCGGGCGGCTTGGTCTGCGTCGCGATAAGTTCGATCTCTTTGGTTTTGACCTGTTCGTTCGGTTGCACCGGGCAAAGACTCGGAGTCTGATCTTCTTTTTCCGCTTCCTTGCCATAGACCGCCGTCCAACCGGCCACGACCATGACCTTGCCTTCGCTTTTGAATGGCTCTTCCAACACGCGCGTGATGCGTGTCGTGACCAAAAATTCCGCCGCCGGATAAAACACGGACAAAAACCGCCGCGTCACCAGATCGTAAAGCTTCTGTTCAGGTTCGCTCAGACCTTTCGGGGCCTGGGAAGTCGGGATGATGGCATGGTGATCAGAAATTTTTGTGTTATTGAAAATGCGTTTGTTAGGCCGCACCCAACCCTGCTTCAAAACATCTCCCGCCAACGGCCCATACTCGCCCTGACTCAGCATTTGCAGCGTCGTCTTCACCGTATCCAGATAATCTTCCGGCAAGGCGCGCGAATCCGTTCGAGGATAGGTCAACACTTTATGCCGTTCGTACAGGGCCTGGGCCAAACCCAAAGTATTTTTTGCAGAGAAACCGAAACGACTGTTGCCGTCGCGTTGCAGACTGGTCAAATCATAGAGCAACGGCGAGAGCGACGTGGTCGGCTTGCTCTCTTCCGTGGCGATGCCGATCTGGCCGAGGCATTTCGCCTTGATCGCATCGGCTTTTTTGCGGTCCCAAATGCGTTCCGCTTTTAGATCAACGTCCGTTTCCTTTTTATCCCTGGTAAATTTTTCATCGAACCAGCGGCCGACATATTCGCCGGCCTTGGCGCCGAAAGTGGCGTGCAGTTCGGCGTAATCGCGCGGGACAAAGTTTTTAATTTTTTCCTCGCGCTCGACCACGATGGCCAAAGTCGGCGTCTGCACCCGGCCAACCGTGGTCAAATGGAACCCGCCGGTCTTGGAATTAAAGGCGGTCAAGGCGCGCGTGCCATTTATGCCGACCAGCCAATCCGATTCCGAACGGCAGACGGCGGCATCGGCCAGCGGTTGCATGGATTTGCCATCGCGCAACGCGGCAAACCCATCGCGAATGGAAGCCGGCGTCATGGATTGCAGCCAGAGCCGTTGGAAAGGCTGCTTGGCCTTGGCGTGCTGGATGATGTAACGGAAAATCAATTCCCCCTCGCGCCCGGCGTCGCAGGCATTGATCAGGCGATCCACGTCCTTGCGCTTGAGCAACTTGAGCAGGACCTTAAGGCGATCCTCCGATTTCTCGATCGGTTTGAGATCGAAGTTCGGAGGAATGACGGGTAAATGGGCGAACGTCCACTTGCCGCGCTTGACCTCGACCCCTTCCGGGAGGCTAAGCTGAAGCAAATGGCCGACCGCTGACGAAAGGACAAATTGGTCACTTTCGAAATGATCGCCTTCTTTTTTAAAACCGCCGAGCGCCTTTGCTATATCGCTCGCGACCGACGGCTTTTCCGCTATAATTAACGCTTTTCCCATCAGAAACTCTCGTAACTGCTCAATTTAGTTGTGCCTATCTCTTTTCTCTTGATTGCCGGAAAGTGGCTCAAACCAAGCCGGATGTCAAAGGGGTATTTTTTGCAACCGGCAAATAAAGAGAATTTAATGTTAGGTTTAAGGAGTCGATCCACCGTCGTCAAAAGCACTTTGGAGGACAGGAAACTCGAAGCACGAATTCCGAAATCCGAAACAAATTTTAAATCTGAATGACGGAAATGGGGATAAACCATGCCGCCTGGCGGAAAATTTTTTGCGGGACGAACCTTAATTTGGCTTAATTTACCTTTATTTACCTTCATTTGTCTTAATTTCATACGAGGCAAAATCATAGCGGCAAAATCATCTTCCGGGAAAAATTTTGAAATGGGTGCCGTTAGGTCGAGTCTGCTGTCGCTAGGTGTCGTTAGCTCGAGTTTGGCGTCGGTAAATGAAGGTTTTAACCCGGTTGTTTGAACGAAAGCGAGGCTGTGGCGCAGGGCGGCGAATGTTGAGGCCGGGGGTTTTGAATGCGATGATGGAGCAGGGCGGCACGCTCTCGTTGAGGGCGAGTGTGACGGTTTGTTCTTCATGTATGGCTGTAATTGGTCCATTGGGGGCAGTTTGGCAGAAAAACGGCGGGCTGTCGTGTACATGGTGGACACCATTCCCATATTTCTCACTATTCTCTTAGCTCAGCGCGAATTCGGAAGGGAACCCGGTTCAACTCAAAAACTCAAGCTGTTTGCGAATGTCCGGTGAACAATTAAATTTTCCATTTCCGTCCCAAACCAACAAAACGCCTCGATCTTTGATCAAATAATCCTCCATCCAGCGGTTTTCTTTGGGTAATGGATTCTCGATCACCAATACAAGTTTGGCCTCTTTCACATTCTGGATGTAGCGATACTCGTAAAGTTGGGAAAGGCCGCGCCGAATTTGTGAGTGCGGATTATGTTCCGTCGTGGATTTCATCTCGAACAGGTAATCTGCACCATCCCAGCGGGCCGAAAGATCAACGTAACGGTTGGCCTTGGGAATGGCTCCACGTTGCCGCAAACGTTCGGCCATCAGATTCACCAGGGATTCATGGCTGGTGGTGGCGCGCTCGCGTTTTGCCCGATCAACGTAATACGCAATGGCCTCCTGCTTGCTGGCAACTCGTTGGGCCTGCTCCTGGTATTCCTTCAAATCATAACGATGCGGGAAAATGGGTTCGTCGTCTGACTCGTAACGGACGAGCGGCACGACGAGGTTTGCGAACCAGAGTAATTTCCTCTTTCCAGAATTCTTCTGCTTTTGTTTTAAATTGGACGCCAATCATCGGGTCGTCCGGATAGGTCTGTCCGCATCCGCATGGATACTCAAACCAAACAACTTTTCCCTGCTTTCTGAGAAAACGAGCGTTTGCTGTATCATCAGCAAGAAGAACCACTTTCACGATGTCACCAATTTTAAAGGGAGCACCAACAACATCATGGTGGATACCGTGAGTTGACCGGATATTTTTCATCACCCGGCCCATGCTTGATGAAGCGCAGTCGCTTCAAATTCTTTCGTATGCATCTCGGAAACCAACTCGTAACTTGTGAATCGAGTTCGTGTTACTATCGTTGAGAATGACGGGTGAGTAATCTTGGAAGCAAACTCTTGCTTACGGGGCGCGGGAGATACGATGCGAAAGGTAGAGTGGAAGCCGCTGAGCAAAACAAACTTTAGGAAAGCGCTGTGCATATCCGTCGTGTTTTCAACTTCGATAAACTCAGTCGGCATTTTTCGGTCGTCAAACCAGATGACATCTACTGCGGAGGCCCTACGAACCACATCCTCGTATGTGAACGGGTAAATATCGTCCACAGTTACCATGTCGCCGAGCTTCTTGCCGAGAAAGGTCCTTCCACGATCTTGTTTTGGGACAAACGTTTTTTGCTTTTTCAAATTTCCAAGTTCGACAAGTAAACCTTGGTAATAACTATGATCGCTCTCCGGCTTCGGTTTTGATCTTAGATCAGCAGGCAACTTGTCCTTGGCTTCCAGCAAAGCCCACAATCCGGGGCGTATTTTGAAAAAGAACTTTGAATTTTGAACAATGCGATTGATGGATTTGAACGGTGTTTTCGTTCCCCACTCCACGCCAGAAATTTTTAAGGCTTCCTTGTAAAGATGACCGAGCGTTGCATAACCGCCATTTGCTTTCATTGCTTCGACGACTGCTTCGCGTTGGTTCATAACAGAGAGATTGCCGGTTTTTTAATTATTGTCATGCAGTTTTTCTGCGTGGAGTCAACATAAACTAGAAACATAAACTAGAAACGGGCGCAAATCCGGGAAGCGGTGTTTCAGGTGAAAGAACACGGCCCCGCCGCCGATAAATGGCTCCATGTAACGGTAAATTTCATGCGGGAAGAATTCTTCAAGCTGGCGCAGGAGGCTGGCTTTGCCGCCCACCCATTTCAGGAAAGGCTGGGCTTCAATGCGCTTCGGCACGATAAAAGGCATGGCGAGTTGTTCTTCTTTGAGCAGCGAGCCGTTGGTTCCTGTCTTCTTGATTGGGCGGGATAATGGGTCGGGGAATTTGCGGTGGATGACGTAGCGCGCCTTAGGATCGGATCTCTGATCCAGCCGCTTCTTTAAAGCGGCTTTTTTCCCTTTCGGAATACGCCGCGACTTCTCAGACATTCACCATGGATCCATCCCGATCCGAGGCCAAGGATCAAGGAATTTTTACCATTTTCGATAGTTTTGAGATTTGGCTCCAAAAACTTCCGTGAGGTCTTCAATGAACTACTGTCGAAATAAGACAGGTTTAATTATCAATGGCCCGATAAACCACCCCGGCTCGCGAGTACGACTCGCCCACGAATTTGTTTCAGATTTCGTGCTTTAAGTTTCCCCATTGCCAAGGCGGTCGCGGCCCGTTAAATTCTTCCCAGCATGATTCAACGGCGCGACATCAAAAAATGGTGCGATACAGTGGCCCGGGAATTTCAACCCGACCGCATCATTCTTTTTGGCTCTTACGCCGCCGGCCAGCCGACGGAAGATTCGGACGTTGATCTTCTGATCATCATGCCTTTGGGCCGGGGGCGGCGCGATGTCCGGCAGGCGGCCGCCATCCGGGACCGCGTTCGCGCACCGTTCCCGATGGATCTCATTGTCCGTTCCCCAAGGCAAATCGCGCGGCGATTGTCCGGGCAAGATGGGTTTATCACCGGAATCATGGAGGACGGGCGGTTGATGTATGAAAGCAAGCACGCGTGAATGGGTGGCCAAGGCGGAGGAAGATTTCCTCGCCGCCAGCGCGCTGAATCGGCGGCGCAATAAACCGCTCTGGACCATCGTTTGTTTTCACGTTCAACAAGCGACGGAAAAATATCTCAAAGCCCGGCTGGAAGAAGCGGGTTTGCCCGTTCCAAAAACTCATGATCTTCTGTCGCTTCTGACGGTCGTCGCCCCGGTGGAACCGTTATGGTCGGCCTATACGAGTTCATTCAACCTGCTGGTCAGTTATGCCGTGCAGGCGCGTTATCCCGGCAATTCAGCGACCAAATCCGATGCCCAACATGCGATCAAACTTTGCCGCCAGTTCCGTAAAGAAGCCCGCCGCACGTTGGGATTGAGTTGATTTTCATACACCCCGGCTCGCGAGTACGACTCACCCCACCGTTAATCTCTGTCCATCCGTGGTTAACAACCGTCAACCTTAAATTTTAAACTTTGAACTTCCTCGCGCCCGGGCGTATTCTGTCGTGGATATGAAGCCAATCGTTAATCTGGAAGAATCCCCCGGCAAAACGGTGGGGCGGAACACCAGCCGTCCCGGGGATTATGAACGATTGGCCAAAACCAGTCAGGCCATGATGCCGCGCCTGCCCTTTCCCAAAGGCGTCTTTCGATTCCGCACCCACGAAGAAGCTGACGCATGGACGGACCAACACATCCTGACCGCGGCGCTGGAGAAAGCCCGCGCCCACCAGAAAAAAACGACTTAAGCCGCCTCTGCGCCGAACTAAACCGCTGCAACGCGCGTTATCTCGTGGTGGGCGGATTCGCCATCATCGAAGCCGGTTTTCCGCGCTTTACCGGAGACATTGATCTGCTGGTGGACACCTCCCCGGAAAATGAGCAGCGGATTTTTGCCGCATTGCGCACCCTGCCGGACAAGGCGGTGGATCAACTCAATCCCGGTGATATCGAACGTTACACTGTGGTCCGCGTCGGTGATGAAATCGTGGTGGACCTGATGAAAAGCGGTTGCGGAGTGGATTATGCCGACGGCATTCGCGATGCCATCTGGCGTGAAATCGAGGGGGTCCGGATTCCGTTTGCATCGCCGCAAACCTTGTGGCGCATGAAACAGACCCCACGGGAAAAAGACATTCCTGACCGGCAATTTCTTCGCCAGCTATTGGCTGCCCAGGGAGCCGACGTATCCGAAGCAGACCAGCCCAAAACCATTGGCCAATGGTTGCGAAATATCTTCGGAAAGAAATAGGGCAACTCCGAGCTCCCGACTCTACACGTCCTTCACTTTCCAATACAAAACTGACTGAAGATCGAATCCAACAAATCTTCCGTGGTGGTTTTTCCGACGATTTCACCCACCGCATTGACGGCGATGCGGAGGTCAACGGCGGCGAGGTCGAGGCTGATATTTTGGCGCAAGGCGGTGGCGGTGCGTTCGACGCCGATGCGCGCGCGGTTCAAGGCTTCTTGATGGCGGGCGTTGATCATCACTTGCAACATCTCGGAATGGATTTCTCCGGCCCAGACCAATTGTTTGATGGCGTCTTTCAGATCTTCCAAGCCTTTGCCGGTCAGGCAGCAGAGGCGTATGGTGGCGGGAGTGGCTTTTTGACTAAAATCCTCACCTCTCCCCGGCCCTCTCCCCTCCATCGGATGGAGCGGAGAGGGAGAAGATGTTAAGGCCGGCAATGTCAGACGAGTGGGCAGATCGGTTTTATTTTGGACGAGGATGCGTTTTTTGGCGGAAAATTCGGCGAGAAGCTTTTCGTCGGAAGCGGAAAGGGGTTCGGAACCATCCAGCACATGCAAAATGAGTTCGGCGGCATCAAGGCTTTGGCGGCTGCGGCGGATGCCTTCGATCTCGATTTCATCGGCTGAATCGCGCAGGCCAGCGGTGTCTATGAAAACGATGGGCAACCCTCGGATGTTGGCCGTTTCCTCGATGGTATCGCGCGTGGTGCCGGGAATGGGCGAAACGATGGCGCGATCGCGACCGAGTAATTGATTCAGGAGGCTGGATTTGCCCACGTTGGGTCTGCCGACAATCGCCGCGCGGATGCCTCGGCGCAAAATTTGGCCTTCATTGGCCGTGCGCAGCAATTCCGCCATGAATTTTTCCGCTGCGCGCAATTTTTCGATCAACTTGTCTTTGGTGTCCGGCGCGATGTCTTCATCGGGAAAATCTATGTGCGCTTCGACGTGCGCGAGGACTTTAATCAGGTCATCGCGCAAAAGATTGATGCGTTGAGAAAGTTTGCCGGCGAGTTGCTCGTTGGCGGCGGCGAGGGCGAGTTCGGTGCGGGAATGGATCAGGTCGGCCACGGCTTCTGCCTGGGTGAGATCAATCCGGCCATTGAGAAAAGCGCGGCGGGTAAATTCGCCGGGTTGGGCCAGGCGTGCGCCGTTTTCCAAAAGCGTTTCCAAAACCATCTTGGCCGGGAGCAATCCACCGTGACAGGCGATCTCCACCACATCCTCACGGGTAAAAGTGCGCGGGGCGCGCATGACACTGAGCAGCACTTCATCCACCACTTGGCCGCGATGGATAATTTTCCCGAAATGAATGGTGTGGGTCGCGGCGGCGGTCGGCTTTTGTGAAAACTTACCAGCCGGTTGGAAACAAGCCTCAGCAATAGCAAGCGAGTGAGGTCCCGAAACACGCAGCACAGCCAGCCCACCTTCTCCCAAAGGGGTAGCGATAGCGGCGATAGTTTCGGTAAACATATTCAGTCGAAAGTCGAGGGTCGAGGGTCGAGAGCCGGAGAAGCAAGCTGCACGACGAAGGCCGAGAGTCGAGAGTCGAGAGCTAGAGACGGAAATGCCGTCCACTTTTCAAATCGAACGCTGTTTTTCATATTTTATTGAGCATTTCTGGCTCTCGACACTCGACCTTCGCCCCTCGACTACTCCCGATGCCCGTGACAGTTTCCGGCGGCGTTTTCAGCATCGCGCCCTTCGAGCCAAAGGCGCGCTTTTTGATAACTTTTTTTGTGCAAATAATGGAGCAAATCAGGCGCGGTTTTGGGCGGGAGCTGTTTCGTCAGCTCTTCCAATCGGGTAAAAATCGGGAGCAAATTGGGCTTTGGATTGCTTGTAGCCATCTGCGCCACAGTGCTTTCCAACTCCAGCAAGGTCTTGAGAATGTCGTTTTCAGTTTGAGTCATAGAATCATGCAAGGCTGTTGCCCCAATTGACGGCGTTTCTATCGCCCGCCAAGCAAATTAAAACAAGAAAAATCGCTTCATCAGCCAGAAAAGCGTGGCCAAATCTGCATTAACCCTGTAAAGTTACTCACTCTGAAGAAAATAGACAGAAAAGTAACAATGGAAAAACTTTCCCAGACGGCTTCCTTTTTAGGAATCGAATGTGGGGGGACACGCAGTATTGCCCTTTTGGCTCCCGGCGGCGACCGGCCTTGTATTCGGGCGGAATTTGGCCCGTGCAACCTCCGCTTGATCACCGATGATCAACTGGCAGAACACTTTACGAAGATCAGCGGTTTGCAAACCAAAGGCACCCCCAACCTCACCGGCATCGCCATTGGCATTGCTGGCGCCCGCACTGAAGCCGATCGCGCCCGCATCCGCGCCGCTGCCGCCAAAGTCTGGCCCAAGGTCCCGTGTTACGCCACTAACGACCTCGAAACTGCTTTGGTCGCTGCCGAAAATAACGGTGAATCACAGCCAGCCGCCCGCATTTTGGTTCTTAGCGGCACCGGTTCTTGTTGCTTTGGCCGGACCAGTGCCAAGAAGACCCTCCGCTATGGCGGTTGGGGGCACCTTTTGGGCGATAAAGGCAGCGGTTACGAAATCGGTTTGCGCGGATTGAAAGCTTCGGTTCACTATTTGGATCGCGATGGCAAATGGTCCTTACTCGGCCAGCATCTATTGCACGCCCTGCTCTTGAACGATCCGAACGATTTCATTGATTGGGCCAAGAATGCCGATAAATCGGAAATCGCCGCTCTGGCGGTTCATGTTTTTGCCGCGGCGGCCAAGGGTGATAAAATTGCCAAAGATATTTTGGAAGCCGCTGCCGCCAGTTTGGCACAGGATGGCGCGGATTGCGCCAGCCGCCTGGTCAAACGCGGCGCGCCCGTGGAATTTATTTTGTCCGGCAGCGTGCTGCTGAAGCAACCGGGCTTCGCCAAGCAGGTGGGCAAGAAATTGGTCAAGCTTTGGCCGAACGCCACGGTCATTCCGTTGGAACGCGAAAGTATTTGGGGCGCGATTGAATTGGCCCGCGAACATTTCGCCGGCAAAAAACAGTTGACACAACCGGAAGGGGTGGTTCTGCACCGTGGAGAAATCGACGCGGCCATTGTGCCTGTTTCCAAGGCTTTATCGCCGACCGAACAACGCAATCCCCGCTCGGCCAAACTCGATCGTCTGCCGCTGGCCAAAGCCATCCAGTTGATGATCGAGGAAGACGCCAATATCCCGAAGGCTTTAAACAAGGAGAAGCGTCACATCGAACGGACTGTCGCCCTGATCGTCCACTCCTTCAAATGCGGTGGACGGCTGTTTTACATCGGCGCCGGCACCAGCGGACGGCTCGGGGTTTTGGATGCGTCGGAATGTCCGCCCACTTTCCGGACGCCGCCCGACCGGGTGCAGGGCATCATCGCCGGCGGCCAGACCGCGCTGTGGCGCGCCGCCGAGGGCGCGGAAGACGATTCGTTGGCCGGAGCATCGGCGATTGATTATCGTGGTGTCAACAAACGCGATGTGGTCATCGGCATTGCCACCAGCGGACGGACACCTTATGTCTGGGGCGCATTGGCCGCCGCCAAGAAGCGTGGAGCCAAAACGGTTTTGCTTTGTTTTAATCCGCATCTCGATATTCCCGCCGCCAGCAAGCCTGACGTGGTCATCGCTCCTGATGTCGGCCCGGAAGTCCTGACCGGTTCAACCCGTCTCAAAGCCGGCACCGCCACCAAACTGGTCTTGAACATCCTGACCACTGTTTCGATGGTGCGCATGGGCAAAGTCGTCAGCAACTTGATGGTGGATCTGAACGCCTCCAACAAGAAGCTGCGCGAACGCGCCATCCGCATTGTCCAAGCCATCACCGGAGCCAATGCCACCGCCGCGCACGCGGCCCTGGAAAAATCCAAGTGGATCGTCAAAACGGCCTGTCAACGGTTGCGGTAAAACTAATCGGCCTTGTCCGGTTGTTGCCGGGGGCTCAATTATTTTCCTTGGGAGTAACCAGCGGGCCGGACTTCACCTTGTCCACCTGATTCGTCGGCTTCGTCTTGAAGGCCGAGCGCAATAGCCAGTGGCGTTTCAAACCTTCCACCAAGCCATCAGTATGAACGATGGCGTCAGAAATGTTTTTCACCAGATTCGTGTTGGCCGCGACTTGCGTGTTCAAGTTGCTGGTCAGGCTGGCCAGGTTGATGAGCGATTGATCCAGTTCGGTCGCCAGCGTGGTCAAGTTGGTGTCGGCGCTGTCAAGCGTGGCGTGGGCGGAAGTCAGGGTGTCGTTGGCTTTGGCCAGGGTTTGTTCCAATTGCGCGTGGAGATTGGTCGGAATCAACCACTCGCCCAGCGAACCATGCGGGTCGCGCAAGTTGGCGGTGATGACGTTGAGATTCGAGACGACCGTTTGCGCATTGAGCATGGTGGCTTGAGCCGTGGCGGCGGCACCACTGGCATTGGTCAACAAACCGGACACTTGATTGGTTAACCTCAGGAAATTGGGCAAGGCCGCCTCGACCGCCGAAACCAGGGCTTCCAGGCGCTCGGTCAGGGCCGCAGATTCGAGCGGAGCGATCCAGTAAGGTTTCGCCCCGGCGAGGTTGGTGTAAAAATGTTCCGGTTGTTCCTTGATGATTTTGTTCAAGGCGTTGGTGGCTTCCAGGGCGATGGTATGAGGATTGTATTCAGCGTCTTCGGTGTTGGCCTCCTCCGCTTTCTTGTCCTTTTCCAAAATTTGCTCGGACAGTTTTTTATACTCATCACGAACCGCCGAGTGGATCAAAACGGAGACATTGCCATTGGTGTCCGTTCGGACCGTCGCATCGCCGGTTTGTCCTTTGACGATTTCCAGATAACGATTGCCGAGGAAATCCGAAGGGGCCACCCGCACGCGTGAATCCAACCAGATGTATCCGTAGTACGGCTCTTTGATCCAAAAGGAAACGGTCACGCCATAATAGGCATCGGGCGGCTCAGTATCGATCTTGGTGATTTCACCGACGTCAAACCCCATGAGTTTTACCGTGTTGCCGACCTTGATGCCGGTGGCGTTGTTCAGGCTGGTGGAATATTTCACCTTGGTGTCGAACCACCCCTTGCTTTGAGCGCGATTATGCAGATAGTAGGCAAAGCCGGCGATGAGAATGACGGTGGCTAAAATGATGAACCAGCCGACGGCGCGTTCCACCCGGCTGAGCCGGGTGCGCAATTGCGGAGTTAAGTCTTGTAGAGCCATGATTTTATTGCGGATTGCAGATTGCGGATTGGGGAATAAACGTTGAATATTTCATTTAAGTTTCCTCTGAGGGCAGGTCGTAGATGTCATCAAGATTTTTCAATTCAT
The DNA here is from genome assembly GCA_903927905.1 of uncultured Verrucomicrobiales bacterium. GTDB lineage: Bacteria > Verrucomicrobiota > Verrucomicrobiia > Limisphaerales > Palsa-1400 > CAIYOY01. The sequence continues at coordinate 31,996 of CAIYOY010000383.1, forward strand.
TGCGTCCACCGACGACTTGCCATCGTTGATCGCGGAGCAGGGCGAATTGCCGGCCGGAATCGGACCACGGCGCGACATCGTTGGTGGCGACGACCAACGTGGTTTTTTTGGCCGATAGTTGCGCGAGAAAATCGAGCCACCACCGGCGATGTTTCGGTTCCAGCCCGGCCAGAGGCTCGTCCAACAATAACAATTCCGGTTGGAGCGCGAGGGCACGGGCCAGGCCGACGCGTTGCCGCCAGTTAATTCCCAGGTTGGAAGTGGTGCTTTTGGCAAATTCCGCCAAGCCGGTCAATTCGAGCAATTGTTCGACCACGGCGGGAATTTTTTCTTCTTCACCAAGGCCGTGATATTGCAATGGCAGGGCGACATTCTCGGCCACGGTCAGATGGGAAAACATGCGTCCGCCGTTTTTGAAAACCAGCCCCGTGCGGAGACGTTGTTTGAGCAGTTCATCTTCGTCCAAGGCATAAAGATCCTGCCCAAAAATCCGAAACTCGCCCGCCGCCGGGCGTTGCAAACCGGCGGTGGTCGCCAGCAAATCGCTTTTGCCCGAGGCATGAGCGCCGCCGATGACCCAAAATTCGCCGCCTCCCACTTTCCAATCCATGCCCTTGATTTGCACTTGGGCAGTTTGCAGTGAGGTCACATCGGCCTGGATGGCCTCAATCAATGGAGCATGGTTGGCGATGTTTTCCACAATCAAATGGCCAGGTAAAAAATGATGAACAAAGCGTCAAGCAAAACGGCGGCGACAACGCATTTGACCACGGCGCGGGTGGTGGCGCCGGAAACTTCCTCCAATTGCAACGGTTGCGCCAGGCCTTCATACGAGGTGACGAGGGCGATGATGACGCCGAAGGAACACGTCTTGAGCGCCAGCAGGACAAAATCTTCCCAGAGCAACGCGCCGGCCAGTTGTTTAAAATAATCGCCGGGCAGAATCGGCACTTCTTGCAAGAAGGCGAACAGGTAACCGCTGATCAAGGCGAACAGAATCAGATAGATGGTCAGGGCGAAAGTGGCCAGCGCCAACCCGATGACCCGCGGGACCACGAGATAATGCACCGGATCAATCCCGAGCGCCTCCAGTGCTTCCACTTCACCCAGAGCGCGCGCCGTGCCCAGCTCAATGACGTTGGCCGTGCCGATGCGGGCAAGAACCAGGAGGGCGGCGAGAATCGGGCCAAGCTCCCGCACGACCACTGTCACCATCACGGTGCCGAGCAAATTTTGTACTCCAAAACGGCTGGTGAGAAAAACTGTCTGACCAATGACCACCAGGCCCAAAGCCGCCGCCAGAAAAATAACCATGGGCATCAGGCGCACTCCCGCCCGGGTGATCTGCTTGCGGATCAATGGATGGATCAACGATCGGGAATCATTATATTTGGTCACCGCAACCCCCAACGTGATCAACAAAAACGCCGTCAACCCCCGAACCGTCTCAATAAACCGAAAGACCTTATGCCCCACAGACGACATAAAAGAGCGCGGCAGCGTGCCGAAGGCGGGAACCTTCGGAAACTCGACTGCTGGCAAATTATTTGGCACAAGAAAGATTAATCCATCAATCGGAGGCTTCAAGGGAGGATTTTGCGATATTGTTTGTCACGTTTTCCTGTTCGGCGGACACTTATAAGGGTGAAGGAAACAACACATTTACAAATTAACAGTTGTATCCGGCCGGTGCGGACTCGTAATTTATGATTGTGATGCGGCGGAGCATTTTCATGGCAATGATTTTCAGTTTGTTTCTGGCGGCTTGCGGTCGCAATTCCGCCGCGTTGCCGCCGGCCAACCCGGAACAATTGCGCCTCGATTGCATTCATTTGCTTAGTCAGCCGGAAGGCGAAATAGCATCGGACAAATGGGCCAGATCCATCACGGCCTTGAAACCGTTGGAGGTCTCCCGCGACGCCGATCACATCGTCATCACGCAACAGCACGAGGACGGGCGGTTCAGCCGGGGTTACTATGTTTATGCCGATCCCCAGACGATTCCACCGGGCAAAGGGGTCTGGATCCAAAAGACCGAGTGGAAAGGCATTTATATTTATAAGACGCAATACTGAGTGAAACGAACCGAGACAAATCAAAACAAAGTGAGACAAAGCGAGACAAGGCGCGGGTTCACGCTGATTGAACTGCTGGTGGTCATCGCCATCATCGGGATTCTCGCCGCTTTGCTCTTGTCCGCCCTGGCGACGGCCAAAGACAAGGGGGTGCGCACGGCCTGTCTCAACAATCAAAAACAAATCTGCCTGGGCGGGCAGATTTATGCGGACGACGACAAAAAACACGCGTTCAACGGCACCGCCAATTTCAAGGAAGACGACTTGAACTGGGCATTCCCCGCGTATGTGCCCAACTTGAAAACGTTCACCTGCCCCGCCACCCAGAATAAATTAGTTGACAGTCGCCAGCCCGTTCCGGCCGTTTATCCCACGCCCGGCGAAGATTGGAGCGGGATGACTTACAGCGAACGGCTTCACGGCAACACTTTCATCGTGCCCGATCTCCAGCAAATCAATCCCGACGGCCGCGTCGGAACCTCCGGCGGCACCAGTTATGAAATGGCCGGCTATTTGCACGGCTCGTGGTCATTGAACGAAAATAATGTCCGCAAAACCCAGTCCACGGTGACCGGTTACATTTACCAACTGGACAACAGCGGCGGTGAGTTTGCCGAATTTAATTTCCTCGGCCAAGCCGGCGGCCCGGCGGATATGTGGACTTGTTACGATGCGGACGATCCCGGCTTCGGCGATGACAGCCGACCGAATAATGATTATCCCGATCCGGGCGATAACCACGGAATACGCGGGGAGAACGTCGGTTTTTGCGATGGCCATGCCATCTGGGTGCCGCGAAGCGGTTATCTGCGCAGTTGGTTTCGCGGGACGGATGAGAGTCACCAGCCGATCCAATAAGGTAGTGTCCTAATTTAAAAAGCGAAGACAAAGTCAGCGCTACGCGGAGAGATTACTCGACCTCACCCCGGCCCTCTCCTCCGAGGAGGGAGAATTTATCGCCGTCGCGGTTAGCATTTTATGCGGGCTGCCTATTTAAACATCAAATTAGGACACTATCTCCAATAACGAAGCATTGGCAATGGGCGGTTTTTGGGTTTAAATGACGGGGCGCGCACCCAACGCGCACTAAATTGAACCAGATTCTTCAGATCGCAGGACTGTTGTGTCTTGTTATTTTGGCGGCGATGGCCTGGACGGCCGCCCTCCGAAAACAAGTCCGCCGCCAAACCGATTTATTACGGGAACAGTTGCGCCGTGAATTGACGCTGGCTGAGCTCGGCCAGAAACTTTCCTGCGCCGACACGGCCCTGAGCGCCGCCCGCATCATCGTGGAAACCGCCGACCAGTTGCTGGGCTGGGATGCCTGCGCAGTTTATCTTTATCTGAACGATAAAAATAAAATCGAGCCGATCCTTAACGTGGATCTGGTGGAAGGAAAGCGAGCGGATGTGCCCAGCACTTATGACGGAGGCGATCCCAGCCCGATGGCGCGCGAGGTCGTTGAAATGGGGCCACGCCTCATCCTGCGCGACAAAACCAAAACCGCCGCGGGCCAGTCTTTGAAATCTTTTGGCGATGCGGGCAAAAAATCGGCCTCGCTTATGTTCGTGCCGATGCACGACGGGCCAAGGGTCATCGGTGTCCTGTCCATCCAGAGTTATCAATTCAATTTTTACGATCAGACGAAACTTCACCTGCTCCAATCCCTGGCCGACCATTGCGCCGGCGCGCTCGAACGCATCCGCGCGCGCGAGGCGTTGAAACTGGCCTACGACAAACTGGAATCGCTGGCCGCTGATCAACAGGCGGAACTTCATCGGTCGAATACCTGGTTGCAACAGGAATTCCTCGAACGCCGCGATACCCAGGCGGCGTTGACCGCCGGGCAGCATTTGCTGGACGCGCTCCTGGATAACGTGCCCGACCTGATTTATTTTAAAGATTCCGACGGACGGTTCACCCGCATCAACCGCGCCGGCCTGCGCAAACTCGGCCGCGAGGAGGAAAAAGATGTGCTGGGCAAGACGGACTTCGATTTCCTTCAACCCGAATATGCCCAAGCCGCCGAAGCGGACGAAAAGGAAGTCATGCGCAGCGGAATTTCCATGCTGGACAAGGAAGAGCATGAATTCTGGCTCGACGGCCTGGAAAGCTGGGTCGTCACCACCAAAATGCCGCTGCGGGACAAAAACGGCGTCATCGTCGGCACCTTCGGCATCAGCCGCGACATCACCGCGCGCAAACGGGTGGAACTGGCCCTGGCCAAGCACGAAGCGGAGCAGCGGATGATATTTGACTCCGTCCCGGCCATGATCTGTTACAAGGACACGCACAACACCAATCTCCGGGTCAACAAATTCGCCGCCGAATTGATCGGTCTGCTGGCGGACCAGATCGAAGGCCGCAGTGATTTTGATCTGATGCCGCAATACGCGGAACAATATTATCGCGACGACTTGGAAGTGATCGAATCCGGCCAACCCAAACTCGCCATCATCCAACCCTATGTCCGGGCCAGCGGCGAGACCCGCTGGCTGCAAACGGATAAGATTCCGTATTGCGATCCCGATGGCAAGGTGGTCGGGGTGATCGTTTTCGCCACCGACATCACCGAGCGCAAGCTGTTTGATGAAGCGCTGCAAAAAGCCAACGACGACCTGGAACGACGCATCGAAGAACGCACCGCCAAGCTCTCGCGGGCGGTGGCCTTGCTAAAACAGGAAATTGCGGAACGCCGCCAGGTGGAGGTTCGGAACGAAGCCTTGTCCCACTTGGGCCAGCAATTAAGCCTGGCCACCGACTCGGTCGCCGCCGGTCATATCATTCTGGACGTGGCCGACCGGCTCCTGGGCTGGGACGCTTCTTATCTGCACCTGTTCACCCCGGACTTGAAACAGAACGTGCCCATCCTGATGTACGATCTGATTGACGGGAAGCGAACGGAAGTGGAGGACAAGGACATCGAATTTTCCGCGCGCGACCGGCGCACCATCGAACACGGGGCCGAACTGGTCAACACCCCTTCCACCGGGACACTTCCTTTTGGCAGCCCCAGGCGCACTCCTTCACGCCTCTACGTGCCGATCCGCAACGGCGCCAAAGTCATCGGCGTGATGTCGGCCCAAAGTTACACCGAAAATGCTTATGACAAGGAGGATTTAAACATCCTGCAAGCCCTGGCCGATTTTTGCGCCGGAACGCTGGAGCGCATCCAGGCCGAGCAATCGCTCCGCCATTCCGAGGAACGTTTTTCCAAGGCTTTCCGCTCCAGCCCCATGCCCATGACCTTGAGCAATCAGGACCGGGGCACCTTCCTGGATGTCAATGACAGCCTGTTGCGTTTCCTGGGTTACACCCGCGAGGAAATGCTGGGCCGAAACGCGTTCGATCTGGGCATTTGGTTCCGACCGGAAGATCGCGCTGTCATGATTTCGCTGTTGCAGGAAAAAAATTCCGTGCGCGAATGGCCCACGCAGATGCGCACCAAAACCGGCGCGGTGCGCGACGTGATCATTTCCGTTGAGCCGATGGATTTCGCCGGCCAGCCGAATATCCTGTCCATCATTCAAGACGTGACCGAACGGCTCAACCTGGAGGCCCAATTGCGTCAGTCGCAAAAAATGGAGGCCGTCGGCCAATTGGCGGCAGGGGTGGCCCATGATTTCAATAACATCCTGACCATCATCCAGGGCCATGCCGGCATGTTGCAACAAGTCCGCAATCTGCCGGAAAATATCAGCCGCTCGCTCACCCAGATTTCGGCGGCGGCGGATCGCGCCGGTTCGCTCACCCGCCAATTGCTCACTTTCAGCCGCAAACAGGTGATGCAACCCCGGCAGCTCGATTTGAACGCCGTCGTCGGCAACGCCGCGCAAATGTTGCAACGTCTGCTCGGTGAAAACATCACGCTCCACTTCGATTATTCCGCGTCGCTGCCTCCCATCCAGGCCGACCCTGGCATGATGGAACAAATCATTGTCAACCTCGCGGTCAATGCGCGCGATGCCATGATCGCCGGCGGGAAACTCAGCATCAGCACCCAGTCGGTGATGGTGGATGACGAAAATATCCGGCGCAACCGCGAGGCCCGCACCGGTCGTTTTGTTTGCCTGCGCGTGGCCGACAACGGTTCCGGCATGGATGAAGCCACGCTGGGCCGCATCTTCGAGCCGTTCTTCACCACTAAACAAGTCGGCAAAGGAACCGGTCTGGGATTGGCCACGGTCTATGGCATTGTCAAGCAACATCAGGGGTGGATCGAAGTCACCAGCACGCCGGGTCAGGGAACTGTTTTTCATATCTATTTTCCAGCCAGCACTCTGGCCCCGGTGCCCACCGCCGAGGCGGCGGCAGCGGTCGCGCCCAAAGGCGGGACCGAAACCATCCTGGTGGTGGAAGACGAATTCACCCTGCGCGAACTGGTGCGCAATCTCCTTCAACATTTTGGTTATCGCATCCTGGAAGCCGCCAACGGCCCGGAAGCCCTGAAAGTCTGGCGCGCTCATCGCTCGGAAATAAGCCTTATGTTGACTGACATGATGATGCCGGAGGGACTTTCCGGCTGGGAACTGGCCAAGCGCATTCACCAGGAACAACCCGATCTGAAAGTCATTTACACCAGCGGTTACAGTGTGGATTTATTCGGCGAAAACCGGGAATTGCGTGAAGGCGCGAACTTCCTGCCCAAGCCCTATCATCCCGTCACCCTGGCCAAGGCCATCCGTGATTGCCTGGATTCTTGATTCTATGGGCTCTGTATATCATCCAGCCCTTGCCATAGCATGAAATCACCGGCACCAGTAAAAGGGTTTACGCTGATTGAATTGCTCGTGGTTATTGCCATCATCGCCATTTTGGCGGCCATGTTGTTGCCGACCTTGGCCTCGGCCAAACATAAGAGTCGGGACATCAAGTGTGTCAATAACTTGAAACAGATTACGTTGGCGGGGCTAATGTACATGAACGAGACGGGGCGAACCATCGTGGCTTGTACTACAAATGATTCGCGCGAGTGGGTGGACCGTTTGGCTCACTATGGATTATCGAGCAATCTCCTTATTTGTCCCACTACTCAGCCAAAGCCTGGCCAAGCGCCCGGAGCTAACGCGCCAGGATCAGCCAGCCAAACCTGGGATGCCTGGCCACCGAATACGCCACTTACCAGTGGCAGCTACGGCATGAACGGCTGGCTTTTTTCATGGGATCCGAGTATAACAAGCATTAACTCGGGTTGGAGTTATCCGCCGCCTTTTCAAGTCGGCAATAATCCGCAATTTACCTTCACCACACCGAATTCGATCAAAATACCAACGCAGACACCCTTCTTTAATGATGCGATTTGGTGGAATGAATGGCCATTTGAGACTGACCAACCTGCTCCAGACCTTTCTCAAGGAGCGGCTGCCAACATTACCGGCATGCAACGCTGCACCATCTGGCGGCATGGCGGCGGAAAAACCGCGACGGCACCCACACCAGTCAAACATACCATTTTGGGCTCGGTGTTGCCTAATGAGGCTGCCATCAATATTGGCTTTGCCGACGGCCATGTGCAACAGACCAAACTCAAAGACCTCTGGACCCTCTATTGGCACGATCAGTGGAAGGCCCGGACTCAGCCGCCATGAACATGATTTACTTTGTAGAAAACATCGAGAACAGGCCGCTGAAGCTGTTCACCATAACCAAGCCGCCCCGCCACTGGGATTGAAAAATAGCCGATAGATGATAGACGATAGCCAATAGACGGCAAAAGGGATAAAGGTTTCTACAAAGCAAACATGCTTCAAGCTGCCACCAACGAAACTTTATATTTCTTGGCCAACTCCGCCACCGCTTCCGTTTCCAAAATCAACGTCTTGCCTGGCTCAAAGGCCAGCACGGAAATTTTTGCCGTGTGACAGGTCTCGACCGTTTTCGGCCCAAGACATGGAATATCAAAACGCAGGTCATGCTTCTCTTTGGCCACCTTCACCGCCACCGCGCCGCCGTTCGGGCCGGCCAGTTCGCCCCCGCGTTGCAGGCAGGCGTCTGTCCCTTCAAAGCCTTCCACCGCCAGCACGGTTCCAGATTTCACCACCACGGTCTGGCCGATTTCCAATCGCGAACTTTCCTTGGCCAATCGAAAACCAAATGCCACTTCTTGTTTTTGCGTCGCGGTTAATTTTGGGCCCAACGCAAAACCCGCTCCCGCCATCAGCGGTTGCAGCCAGGGTAGCGGTTCAATCAATTCAATCCCGTCTTTTTTCATTTCCTCGGCGATCCCGCCAAAAATGGTGTGCGCGTTCTTTTCCTTCAATCGCATCATTAGGGTCATCGCGCGCAGATCCGGGCGCAGATCGAAAAGGTTTTTGGGCGCGATCTGGCCGAGCATGACACATTGTTGCACTTTGCCTTGCTTGAGCGCGCTGATCATCTTACCCAGTTGCCCCACCTTGACCCAGGTGATCTCATCCACCAGCTTCGCCAGGGCGGGATCGGTTTCGCCGTCAAACGCCACCGCGACCAATCGTTTCACGCCGAGCGCGCGGGCTTGTTGGGCGAAGAGCAAGGGCAGTGAACGGTTCCCGGCGATGATCCCGATGGTTTCAATAGATGGCGGCACAAAACAGAATTAGCCATACTTCGCGGGGGGGAGCAACTATTTAGGGTGTGATTTTAAGTGCCGATCAAGAGGGCATGGTCCGAACAAAGGCCTCGGGTAAATTTTCACCGGTCAGCAGCGCGCCACCCGCTGCGACTGGTCCCCCACCCCCACACAGTCGCGCTCCGTCCGAAAATTGACCGGCACTTACAATCGCCTGCAACCATTTAAGCGCTTCTTTTTTATCTGATTGAAGCCGGGCCGCTTTTCGGTAAGAATCCTGCTGATCACATTACGTCTCAAGTCTGCGAAGTCTTGGGGCGAATGAACTTATGAATTTTCGTTTCCGAACTGCCTGGCACCCAATCCAGGCCGCGCTGCTGCTTGGCCTGCTGGGTCTTATCCCGGCCCAAGCGGCCGGGAAAAGTGTCCAGTATCTGGATCAGCTCTGGCAAATTGAGGACGGTTTGCCTGGCCAGATCGTTCGCCAGGTTCTCCAGGGCCATGACGGTTATCTTTGGGCCGCCACCAGTCAAACGCTCACCCGCTTTGACGGCCTGCATTTTTCCCTCAACAATTTCCCCACTTACGAAAAGGACCGGCAATATCTGGCGCTCGCGAAAACTTCCGACGGCAGCATGTGGGTTTCGTCCAGTGACGGCCTGGCCCGGTTTAAAAACGGCCAGACCACTTTTTACACCCAAACCAACGGCCTGCCCTGCAACTACATCCTGACCGTTTATGAAGACCGGCATGGCACCATCTGGATCGGCGCGACCAACGGACTGGCCAAATTTCAGAACGAAAAATTTATCCACTTGACCAGTAACGAAGGCTTTCTGGAAAATTCCGTCCGCGCCATTCTGGAAGATCATGCTGGCACGCTTTGGGTCGGCACGGTCGAGGGTTTGATCGAATATCGCGAGGGCCACACCATTTACCACACTCAAACCAACCTCTACCATAATTCGGTCCAATGCCTGGCCGAAACCGCCGACGGCAGCCTGTGGGTCGGCACCAGTGATGGCCTGGATCGCTACCGTAACGGTGTCTGCACCACTTACAATCAAAGAGAAGGCGAACTTTACGATCACAATGTGCGCGCGCTTTATGAAGGGCCGGACGGCGGCTTGTGGATCGGTTCGCTCGGCGGGTTGCAGCGCTTTCACCGGGAAAAATTCGAGCGCGTCGCCATCGCCGGAGATTTGGCGGCGGATTATGACAACGCCGTTCCCGGCTACGTTTATTCGATCTGCGGCGACAGTGAAGGAGACATCTGGGTCGGCACCAGCCTCGGGTTGAACCGGCTCAAACCGCAACTGTTCCGCACCCTGCGGAAGGAAGACGGCCTGCCGGAACGCCAGATCAATTCCGTCCTGCAGGATCATAATGGCGATCTGTGGGTTGGGACCTACGGCGGTGGGCTGGCGCAAATCCATGAAAATAAAATCAAGACTTGGACCACCCGCGATGGTTTGAACAATAACCACATCTATGGCTTGTGCGAAGACCACTCCGGCGGCCTCTGGGTTGGCACCAAAAACGGCGGTCTGGATTATTTTATCCACGGAAAAGTCGCCAAGGAATACAACATCACCAACGTGGCCAATCTGGCGGACAAAACGGCCAGAGTCATCGTGGAAGATCGCAGGCACGATGTCTGGGTTGGCGGCAATAATGGCTTAAGCTGCCTCCATAACGGCGTTTTTCGAGCCCCTGACCTCAATCTCACCGTGGTCAAAACTATTCTCGAGGATGAGCAGGGAAATATCTGGGTTGGCTTCAAATCGGGGCTGGCCCGCATCACTGACGGCCAGACCAAAATTTTTGGCCGGGCTGACAATTTCCCCGTCGAAATGGTCAATGCCCTCTGTCAAGGTGATCACGGCAGCATTTGGGTCGGGACCGATACCGGCCAACTGTTTCGCCTGAACAATGGCACCATCAAAACCTGTCCATCCACCCAATCTCTCTTCACCCGAATCCTGCATATCTTCGACGATAATACCGGCCATCTCTGGATCACCACGCAACGCGGCGTCTTTCGCCTGAACAAAACCCAGCTTGAAACCGGCTCGGACCCCGCCGTCCAGGCGGTCGCCTATGGCAAACTGGACGGCATGAAGCGCGCCCAGTGCAACGGCATTGCCCAACCCTCGGGTTGGAAATCCGCCGATGGACAACTCTGGATTCCAACCATCGCCGGGCTGGTATCGGTGGATGTCAAGTCGGTCCAGGCCAATCAGACCATCCCGAAAGTTGTCCTGAAAGAAGTCATTGTTGACGGCCAGCCCATTGCCATGGAAGGCGTCGCCCCCCGCCTGCCGCCTGATTGCGAAATTGAATTTACCAGCACGGCCCTCAGCCTCCAATCGCCGGAACATATCCTCTTTCAATGCCGCCTCTCTGGATTGGACGCCAAATGGCAAAACCTCGGGACCCGGCGCACTGTCCACTACCCTCATCTGGCGGCGGGCAACTACATTTTCCAGGTGCGCGCTTGCAACAGCGAAGGACTGTGGAATCCGGTGGGCGCATCGTTCGCTTTTGTCATCGCACCCTATTTTTACGAAACGGGAGGATTCTGGTTGCTGGGTTTGATCGTCGTTGCCGGTTCTGTTTTGGCTCTGTTTCGGTTCCGCGCCCACCAACATGAATTGCGTGAAAAGAAACTGACCCGTTTAGTGGAAGAAAAAACCCGCGGGCTGGTCGAAACCCAGCAAATCGTCCTGCGCCAGGAACGTCTGGCCGCCGTCAGCCAGTTGGCCACCGGCATCGCCCATGAATTCAATAACATCCTGACCATCATCCAGGGCCACACCGCTCTCCTGATGGAAAACCCGAATCTCGATGCCGAGTCCATCAAATCGCTGAACCATATCGGCGAGGGCGTCGATCGCACGGCCAAGCTCACCCAACAAATCCTCGCTTTCAGCCGCAAACAAATCATGCAGCCTCAAGTCCTTGATCTCAACGCCGTCGCCGGCCACATCACCCAGGTGCTCGGCCGTTTGCTCGAAGAAAATGTCCGCGTCTGCTGTGATTTTGATCCCAAGATTCCCACCATTGAGGCCGACCCCGGCATGATCGAACAAATGGTCATGAACCTCGCGGTCAACGCCCGCGACGCCATGCCCAAGGGCGGCCAATTAACCATCGCCACTGCTAACGCCACCTTCAATCAGGCGGATGTCCTGCTCCGGCCTGAGCGCCGTCCGGGTTCGTTTGTGCAATTGAGCGTGACCGACACCGGCTGCGGCATGGCTCCCGCCGTGGTCAATCGCCTCTTCGAACCGTTTTTCAGCACGAAAGAAGTCGGCAAAGGCACCGGCCTTGGCCTGGCCACGGTGTACGGCCTGGTGAACCAGCATCAGGGTTGGATCGAGGTGGATAGCACGCTGGGAAAAGGAACAGCTTTTCGCATCCACTTTCCCATCAGTGGCAAACCTTTGCCCGTTATCCCGGAGAAAACTTCGCCCGCAAAAACAGGCGGTCACGAAACCATCCTCGTGGTGGAGGATGAACCGGTCTTGCGCGAGCTCGTCCGCGAAATTCTGCAGGACCAGGGTTATACCATTCTCGAGGCGGGCAACGGCGTCGAAGCGATCGCCGTCTGGGAGAAGGAGCGGCAGCGGATTGATTTGTTATTGACAGATATCATCATGCCCGAGGGGATTTCCGGCCATCAACTGGCGGCCCGTTTTCAGGCGGACAATCCAAGTCTGCCCGTGATTTTCAGCACCGGCCACAGTCGCGAGATGATCGAGCGCAACCATGGCACCGCCCCCGGCACCCTCTTCCTCTCCAAGCCTTATCATCCGGCGCAGCTTTCCGAAACCGTCCGGGAATGTCTGGATGCCGCCCGCGCCAAAAAATAAAAAATTGGGATGTCCTACTGTTTTTGCGGGATGTTCATTTCACGCTTCCACTATTGAATTTCCGGGAAACCTTCCCCATACTTTAATTCGATTGAATGGTGTTCCAATACTCAACGAGCAGCCAGCCCGCACCGATCTAACAATGATCGCATCCGCTGGAGTCCCCTTTACGCCCACGGAAGAAGCGTTCCGCTTTATCTGGGAACATTCCCTGGATGGCATGAGGCTGACCAACGAGGAAGGGATCATGGTCATGGTCAACGACGCTTTCTGCCGGCTGGTCGGAAAAAATCGCGAGGAATTGATCAATCAACCGCTCTCCATGATTTACCAGACGGATCACGCCCCGGTCATGGCCAAACACATTGACCGGTTTGCCGCCCGCAATGTCGAACCGCTGTTCGAGCGTGAATTATTTCTCTGGCACGGCCTGAAAGTCTGGTTCGAGCTGTCAAATAGTTTTATCGAAATCCCCGGCCAGGCAACCTTGTTGCTCAGTTTGTTTCGCGACATCACCGACCGCCGCCAGGCCGAGGAGAAATTGCGCGACTTCACCGCCCGGCTGGAACGGAGCAACCGCGAATTGCAGGATTTCGCCTACGTCGCCTCGCACGATCTGCAGGAACCGTTGCGCAAAGTCACGGTATTCGGCGACCGTTTGAAGACCAAATTCAGCCCGGCCCTGGGTGACGAGGGCCGCGACTATTTGGACCGGATGTTAAAAGCGACCGACCGGATGCAGTCGCTCATCAACGATCTTCTGACCTATTCCCGGGTGGCCAGCAAACCCCAGGGTTTTGCGGCGGTGGATCTGGCCGAGGCGGCCCGGGAAGTCGTCAGCGATCTGGAAGGGCGCATCGAGCAGGTGAATGGCAAGGTGGAGATCGGCGCGCTGCCGGTGATTGAAGCCGAGTCCCTCCAGATCCGCCAGTTGTTCCAAAACCTCATCGGCAACGCCCTGAAATTTCACCGGCCCGGAACCAAGCCGCGCGTGACCATCGAAGCCGCCTATTTCGCCCAGCCGGCCCATTTGACAGCGGACGGCAAGCCCCACCCGATGATCCGCCTGACCGTGGCGGACAACGGCATCGGCTTTGATGAAAAATATGCCGAGCGAATTTTTCAGGTGTTTCAACGATTGCACAGCCGCGCGGCCTACGAGGGCACCGGCATGGGGCTGGCCATCGCGCGAAAGATCGTCGAACGCCACCACGGCAGCATCGCCGCCCAAAGCAAGCCCGGCGAAGGCACCACTTTTATCATCACTTTACCTATCAAACAGCAAACACCCAACAACTCATGAATAAACCCGGAAAACTAATTACGATACTGCTGGCCGACGATGATCCCGATGATCGGCAAATGACCCAGGAAGCCCTGTCGGAATGCCGCCTGGCCAACGAAATGCACGTCGTGGAAGATGGCGAAGAACTCCTGGATTATCTGTTCCGACGCAACAAATACGCCAACCTGGCCAAGGAACCGCTGCCCGGCTTGATCCTGCTTGACTTGAACATGCCCCGCAAAGACGGTCGCGAAGCGCTCAAGGAAATAAAAGCCAATCCCGATCTGCGCCGCATTCCCGTCGTCGTTCTGACCACTTCCAAGGCGGAGGAGGATATTTTGCGCACCTACGATCTCGGCGTGAATTCTTACATCACCAAACCGGTGACTTTTGATTCGTTGGTGGATACGATCAAGGTCCTGGGCCGGTATTGGTTTGAAATTGTGGAATTACCGCCGGATGAACATTCCATTTGACCCATGACTAACGGCCCCATTCGCGTCCTGCTGGTGGATGATGATGAAGATGATTACATCATCACGCGGGATCTTTTCAGCGAATTGGACGCGAAGTCGTATCAGTTGGACTGGGTCAAAACTTATGAAGCCGGGCTGGAAGCGATGATCCGGCGGCAACACGATGTTTGCATCGTTGATTTTTTTCTCGGCGCGCGCACCGGACTGGATCTCCTCAAACAAGCCAAATCTTACGGTGCCCAGGCCCCGATCATCCTGTTGACCGGCCAGGGCGACCATAGCGTGGACTTGGATGCCATGCGCGCCGGGGCGGAGGATTTTTTGGTGAAAGGCCAGATCACCGCCAAATGGCTCGAGCGCGCCATCCGTTACGCCATTGAACGCAATCGGGCCGAGGAAAAAATCCAGAAGCTCGCGGCCTTTCCCCGGACTAATCCCAATCCAGTGCTGGAGTTCAGCGCCGAAGGGAAGATGACTTACAGCAATGACGCAGCCCAGCGCATGGCGGCGTCGCTCGGCAAGGACTCCCTGCTGCCCGCGCTGCCGCCGGACACGCAAATCATCATCGTGGAGTGCCTCCTGTCCGGCCAAAATAAAATCAACCTCCAGACCTCGCAGCAGGGGCGCACCATCTCCTGGTCGTTCATCCCGAATACCGCGAGCAAGACGGTGCATTGTTACGCCAATGAAATCACCGACCGTTTGAACCTGGAAGCGCAACTGCGCCATTCGGTCAAGATGGAAGCCATCGGCCAGTTGGCCGCCGGCGTGGCCCATGATTTTAATAACATTCTCACGGTCATTCAGGGACATGCCGACCTGTTGCTGCACTCGCCCAAGGTGACGCCGGAAACGGAAAAGCCCCTGCTGCAAATTTGCCAGGCCTCGGAACGGGCCGGCAAACTGATCAAGCAACTGCTCATGTTCAGCCGCAAACAGGTCCTGCAATTGCGCTTCGTGGATGTGAATGAGATCATCAGCAATGTCAGCAAGATGTTGCAACGCCTGCTCGGCGAACATGTCCAATTTGACTTTATCCAGGGCCAGAACCTGGCCCCCATTTATGCCGACGTCGGCATGATCGAGCAAATCCTCCTCAATCTTTCAATCAATGCGCGCGATGCCATGCCCGGCGGCGGACGCCTGATCATCAGCACGGCACAGGTGGTCTTGGAGCCGATGGCTTCGATCCTGAATCCCGAGGCGCGCCCCGGCAATTTCATCTGCCTCAGTGTCAAAGATACGGGTTGCGGGATGGACCATGCGACCCTGCATCATCTCTTCGAGCCGTTCTTCACCACGAAAGAAACCGGCAAGGGCACCGGCCTGGGGCTGGCCACGGTCTATGGCATTGTCAAACAGCATCAGGGCTGGATCGTGGTGGACAGCCAGCTCAATGCCGGCTCGACCTTTTCCATTTTTCTGCCCAGCGCGGCGCGCGAAACCGCCACGGTTGCGCCGGAAGCGCCGGAAGCCAGGCCGACCGTGCCCGGCGGCCATGAGACCATTTTGGTGGTGGAGGATGAATCGGCCTTGCGAGAATTGGTGGTCAGCATTCTTGAGCTTTACGGTTACAAGATCTATCAGGCTGAAACCGGGGTGGCCGCGCTGAAAGTTTGGGAAAAACACAAAGATGAAATTGACCTTCTATTGACTGACATGGTCATGCCGGAAGGGATTTCAGGACGGCAATTGGCCGAGCGCTTGCACCAGGAAGATCCCGAACTGAAAGTCATCTATACCAGCGGTTACAGTCCGGGCATGGCGGGCAAGGACATCGCTTTGCTGGAAGGGTTTAATTTCCTGGCCAAACCGTATCCGCCCAATCGTCTGGCCCAGGTGGTCCGCGAATGTCTCGACGGGGTCAAAAAGGGCCACACGGAATTATACCGGAAAAACAAGTGATTGGGTTGATCGAAGCGGGCAGAGGAATCTAAAATATTTACAGCGTCGAACCAAGAAATTAAACAAGCGAAATCAAACTTAGATTTCGCGTCCCGCACCTCGCTGAGATCAGCCAAGCGAGCCGCAGCAATTCCATGTAACATATGTTACATGGAATTGCCACGGCTTTGAGTTTCCCCTTTACAGTTTAGCTTCAGGTTGGCAAGGTTCGTTTCGTATTTATTGCCGGTACTACCCAACTGGCAAAGCCACAGTTCGAACCCATTTACACCTATGGCAGAATTAATCGGAAATCTTTTAGTCGCCCAATCAGGCGGGCCCACCGCCGTGATCAACGCCAGCGTTGCCGGCGTCGTGCAGGAAGCCAAAAAACACGCCTGCATCAAAGGCATTTACGGCGGCATGAACGGCATCCTCGGAATTCTCAACGAGCAGTTGATGGATCTGCGCGCGGAAAAGGATGAGGTCATTGAAGCGCTAAAGCACACTCCCGCCGCCGCGTTGGGCACCTGCCGTTACAAGATCGATTTTAAAAAGAAACCGGAAAAAGCAGCCAAAGACATGGATCGGTTGTTCCAGGTTTTTGAGGCGCACGACATCCATTTTTTCTTTTATGCCGGAGGCAATGATTCGCAGGACACAGCCGATAAAATTCACGGAGAAGCGATCAAGCGCGGGTATGAGATGCGGGTCATCGGGGTGCCGAAGACGATTGATAATGATTTGCCGCATACGGACCATTGCCCGGGATTTGGCTCGGTGGCGAAATATAATGCCACCACGGTGATGGAAATCGCCACCGACGTCAGCAGCATGGCGACGGATGACGGGGCTTGTTGCGTGGTGGAGGTGATGGGACGCGGGGCGGGCTGGATCGCGGCCAGCACGGTTTTGGCGCAACGCGCGCCCGGTGATGCGCCGCATATCATTTTGTTGCCGGAAATTCCGTTTAATGAAGCGGCCTTTTTGGCCAAGGTGAAATCGGTCGTGGCCAAGCTGCGCTACTGCGTGGTGGTGGTCGGCGAAGGGTTGAAGAAGGAAGACGGCACTGAATTCAGCGCGGACACGACTCGCTTGGACGCGTTCGGCCACCCGGTGCTTTCCGGCGCGGCGGAGCGGTTGGCGGAAATTGTTTACGGGAAATTGAACACCAAAACGCGTTCGGTGAAGCTCGGTTACGCCCAACGCTGCGCTGCGCATTACGCCAGCGCCACCGATGCGGCGGAAGCGGCCGCCTGCGGTGAAGCAGCGGTGCGAGCGGCCACCGAAGGCAAGAGCGGTTACATGGTGAAGATCGTTCGCACGCAACAATCTCCTTATAAATGGAAAACCGATCTGCAACCGCTGAAAGACATCGCCAACGTCGAGCATTTCATCCCGCGCGATTGGATCAGCGCGGATGGGTTCATGCCGAACGAAAAATTTGTGGACTATGCGCGTCCGTTGATCGAAGGAGAAACAAAAGTCCCGACCGAAGGAGGCTTGCCCAAATTCGCCGTGCTGGAAAAGAAGCAATTGCCGAAAACGCTGGGGAAGAGAAGTTAAAAAAAGGATTTTGGACTCGCGCGAAGCGTCTGGTGCGCCTTGTTAGTTGGCGTTTTTTGTCGGCACAGCGTCAAAAGGGGTAGAGAGCTAACCACACTCCAGGCGCTTCGCGAATTTTTCCATTTGATCCACCTGCGCGCACAGGCGCACCGGTGTTAACGCAAATCATGGCTTGACTCCCGGTCGGGGCCCGATAATTTTCGCCTATGTCAAAATCGGGCAAAAAAGCATGTTTTTTATTGGTTGTTTTGACCCATTTTCTCCTACTGGCTCCCTTTGGCTCCGTGGCGGCAGCGACCGCCAATTTCAACACCATTTTCCACTACAGCGTATTTTATTATGACGATAACATGGACTTCAATCCTGGCATCTTTCTGGGTATTACCGGCGAAGTTCATGGCAATCGAAATATTTACGTAGCCGCCTTAGCTAGCCTGACATTCTCCAACGAAGTAGAAGCGGCGGGGAATATAATTAGCGGGAAAAACCCGGCCAGTCCGCTGGCCGCCGGCACCGGTCCGGTGAATTTCCTGAGTACAAAAACCTCTGGAACACCCATTTATTTTCTCCCAAGTGACGCAACCAGTCAAAACTTCAATGGACATGCCCTTGTTGAGGTGCCACCCGTAGGAGAATCGTCCACCACTGGATTTGGAACGAACCGACTTTACAATCAGGTGGACATGATTATCACCATAACCAACAGTCCAACCAATCCGGTCGTGATCCAAGCCAAGAGTGGGATAGCAATCAACGGCGGGCTGACCACCACCATCCCTTGGACCAATTTTTTATCCACAAATCTGACGTTCTATGATTTCCGTCAATCAGCCACGATCCAAGCCGTCACCCTTGATATTGGTAAATTAAAACGATGGAGCGAAACTAATTCCCTGTTACGACCCTTGTTGGGCAATAGGGATGTCACATCTGTTTTCCTCGCCGATGTGCGCGCAATGGCCAGCACCAATCAGTCAGGCATCGTGATCACCAACGGGAAATTCCTTCCCTCGCTCGGGTTAACGATTGTCACGCCTAATCCTGTTTTTACCCTAGGAGATTTCAATACGACCATTGATGGAACCAACTTCTATCCCGGGACCAATGACACATCACATACACGACCGGCCGCAATCATGTGTGATGCAATTAATATATTATCGAGCTCCTGGAACCCGGGCGCCTTCGTTTTAGCCACCCGAATTGCCGCCAGCACTACGGTCAATGCCGCCATCGTGACCGGCAATGTCACCACCACTAACAGCCACTACAGCGGAGGGGTGGAAAATTTTTTCCGATTTTTGGAAGACTGGAGCTTTGGGACGTTTACATACAACGGATCCATGATCCAACTTTTTGCCAGCCGAATTGCCACTGCCCCGTGGGTCGCCCCCGGCCCATCAGCCAGCGTTTATAATCCTCCCGTCTGTCATTGGAATTTTGACCGGAATTTTTTAAATGCGGCAAAAGTACCGCCCTTGACGTTTTATATTGATACAGGGCCGGTTCCGTTGCCGACCATTTTGGCCGATCCTCAAAGCACAAATGTTCTAGTTGGAAGTTCTCTGACCTTGAGTGTTTTCGCGACCAACAATTTTTCTGGTTTCTATGCAACCACCCCTCTGACTAATCAATGGTATTTCAATACCAACACTCCGCTGACCAAGGCCACCAACAACACCCTGATCTTGACCAATATCCAACTGGCCCAAGCCGGAGTGTATCACGTTATGGTCTCCAATGCTGCCGGAGGGGTCGCCAGCGCCTTTGCGACCGTCACCGTGACGAAGAGCGACACCGTAACCACCCTTGGCGCCTTGCCTTGGTCGCCTCAGTTCCAACCCTTAGATTTTTCTGCCACCGTCACCGCTGCTTCCGGAACGCCTACTGGCCAAGTCGAATTCAAAGACGGCGTCAATAGCTTGGGCTCCGCTCTCTTAATTTCCGGCACAGCCCTGTTGAACAACATCAACCTTTCTCTCGGCAATCATACCATCACCGCTTATTATTCCGGTGACGCCAAATACAACGCCAGCAGCTCCAGTTCCGCCGTGCAACGTCTTGGGTTTTATTTCCTGCCACCAATCTTGAAACCAGATGGAACGGTGAGTCTGGGTGGCTCAAGCACTCCCGGTCAAACCGCCGTTCTGGAACACGCGGACGCCTTGCAAACCCCGATGATCTGGCTCCCGCTTGACACCAATACGGCCGACACCAACGGTCGCTACAATTTCATTCAACCCATTTCTGGCGCTACTTCCAGTTTTTATCGCCTGCGCCTGCCGTAGCGGTCCGATGCTATAAGGAAACAAGACTTGTTTGGTCGTGGTAAACGGCATATGGTTTAAACATGAAAATGGTTACTGTCCTTGAAGCACAGAATCAGCTTGGTCGTTTGGTGGCTGAAGCTTCGCGGGGAGACATCATTGTCCTGACGGATGGGGCCGTTCAAGCCACGCTGGCCCCTTGTGTTCCAAGTCCGCAGCTTGATCCAGAGGAAGACACGCCTCAGTTGGAAAATGAATTATTGAAAGCAGTCCGAGGGCCGCACGCTCCTTTTTCCAAATCCGAACTTCGTCAAATCGCCGACCGGACCATCCAGGAAGAGGGGGCGCGACGACCGCGATGAAACTCGTCCTGCACCGTTCTGATTATTTTAATCTCGATTTTGATTTGCAATACCGGTGGTATTTGAAAAAAGCCGGATTGGAAGTAGCGGAGCGATATTTGAATGCACTGCTTCTGACTTTGGACGAGTTGGCCATGCAGCCAGACTTGGGGCGGGAACGGCATTTTCGCCATCGGGAATTAGCCGGCATCCGCACTTTCCGCCTGGTTGCGCCCTTTTCCGTTCATCTGATTTTCTATCGGCACACTGAAACAGAATTATGGGCTGAGCGTTTGATGTCGGGGGTGCGCGATTTGCCAAGACGTTTAAGGGAACCGCCGGATTCGGCAGAATGACCGATGCAATCAGTTGCAGACAAACCAGATTCAATAGTATCCTTCACCTGAATGACCGTTGCTCCCGCAATTTCTATACCAGTCGTTTCGGCCAAACCGAAGCGGCATTCTCATTTGCACGACTTGGATTATTCCGTGGTGCAACAGTGCATGCACTGCGGGCTTTGCCTGCCGACCTGCCCGACCTACGACGCCACCAAGCTCGAGCGAAACAGCCCGCGCGGACGCATCGCGCTGATGCGGGCCATCGCCGATGATAAACTGGAACCGACGAAGGCTTTTGCGGATGAGATGTATTTTTGCCTGGGTTGCCTGGCGTGCATGACGGCTTGTCCGGCGGGCGTGAATTACGCGGAGCTTTTTGAACACGCGCGGGCGGAGGCGGAGCAAAGCCGGGTGTTGGACAATCCGAAACGGAGTTTTATCCGGGCGCTGACGTTGCGCTGGCTGTTCATGGATTTGGGACGGTTGCAGTTGCTCGGCTTTCTGATCCGATTTTATCAGCAGCTTGGATTGCAGAGTTTGCTGCGAAATTCAGGGGTGTTGAAATTGTTGCCGAAACGATTACAGGAATTGGAGGCGATGACGCCGACGATTCAACCGCAGTTCACTGCCGATCTGGTGACGCCAGTGACGCCGGCTTTTGGGGTGAAGAAATATCGTGTGGCGGTATTGACCGGTTGCGCGCAGGACCTGATGTATAGTGATGTAAACCGTGACACCGTGGAAGTATTGGCGCGGAACGATTGCGAGGTGGTCACGCCGCCGGAACAAAATTGCTGCGGCTCGCTGCACGCGCACAACGGCGAGTGGGGCATGGCCCAGGAATTGGCGCGCAAAACCATTGACCAGTTTCCGCCGGAACAATTCGACGCCATCATCAGCAACGCGGCGGGGTGCGGGTCGCATCTAAAACATTATTCCAGCCTGCTGGCGGATGATCCGGTTTATGCGCCGCGCGCAAAATTGTGGGATGCAAAATTGAAAGACATTCACGAATGGCTCGCAAAAATTGGGATTCAAACCCCGCCCGCCATGAACGCCCCGGCGCAGACGGTGACCTATCACGAAGCCTGTCATTTGTGCCACGGCCAGAAAATCACGGCCCAGCCGCGCCAGCTTTTGAAGGCGATCCCGAATCTGACGTTGACCGAATTGCCGGAAAGCAATTGGTGCTGCGGCAGCGCGGGGATTTATAATTTGATCCAGCCAGAGATGGCGAATCAGCTTTTGGACCGCAAATTGGGACATATTGTGGAAACGAAGGCGCCGATTGTGGCGACGGGGAACCCGGGGTGTCTGGCGCACATGACGAATGGAGTGCGCCGCCAGAATCTGCCGGTGCGCATGGTGCATCCGATCACTTTGCTGGCGGAAGCCTATCGAAGAGGGAATTAGACTTTTTAGCCGTTTCACTTTAGCCTCTTTTCCATGAGCCATCTATCTCGCGCTCGCGCTGTGTTTGACATTGAGTTGGCCGCCCTGAAATCGGTGCGGGCCCAACTTGACCAAGCCTTTGATGAGGCGGTTGAAATCGTTGTCGAATCACTGCGGCAACGCGGCAAAGTAGTCATCGTCGGCATCGGTAAATCCGGCAATATCGGCCAAAAAATCGCCGCCACCATGACCAGCACCGGCTCGACCAGCGTGGTACTCAATCCGGTGGATGCGTTGCATGGGGATCTGGGAATCGTGTCGGATGGGGATGTCGTTCTGGCACTGAGTTATTCGGGGGAATCGGAAGAGTTGTTGAATTTGATCCCGGCGCTCAAACGGTTTTCGGTTAAAATCATTTCTTTCACCGCCACCAATAAATCTTCTCTCGCGCGGCACAGCGATGTGGTGGTGAAGGTCAAGGTTTCCAAGGAAGCGTGCCCATTCAATCTGGCCCCGACCGCCAGCACCACGGCCATGCTGGTCATGGGCGATGCGCTGGCCATGGCGATTTTGCATGCGCGCGGGTTTAAGGAAAAGGATTATGCCAAACGCCATCCCTCCGGCGCGATTGGCCGGGCCATGCTGCTGAAGGTGCGCGACATCATGCGAACCGATGCGCGCAACGCGATCGTTGCGGAAAATATCACGGTGAAAGAAGCGTTGCTGGTCATGACCCGGGCGAAGTCCGGCAGTGTCAGCATCATCAATAAGCGCGGAAAATTGACCGGCGTCTTCACCGATGGCGATCTGCGCCGGCACATGACGGATGATGGGCTGATTCTGTTCAAGCCCCTGGCCAGCGTGATGACGAAGAATCCGATCTGCGTGCAGGACGACGCGATGGCACAGGAGGCATTGAAAATTTTCAACCAGCGGAACATTGATGACTTGGTGGTGGTGAACAGTAAACATGAGCCGGTCGGGCTGATTGATTTGCAGGATTTGCCCAAGTTGAAATTGATGTAAGTGGTCTGTTGTTTGTGGTCAGTTGTCCGTCGGCGTTGCGCAATAGTTTCACGGACTACTGACCACTGACAAATTTATGCCAGCAAAATCATTTACTCTAATTTGTGCGCTCCTGTGCGGGGGTATTACCCTGTACGCCCAGGACAAACCGCAGGACAAAATCTTCGCGGCGCAGACGTTTGAGAAGCAAATCACCAAGACGCTCCACAGCGATTATCTTTTGTTTCTGCCAAAAGGGTATGACGCCAAGGCCGAGAAAAAGTGGCCGTTGATCCTGCTGTTGCATGGCGCGGGAGAGCGCGGGACGAATGTCTGGCGGGTGGATATTCATGGTCCGTCCAAATACATTCTCGAACACCCGGACTTTCCTTTCATCATGGTGTCGCCGCTTTGTCCAGAAGGGCAGACCTGGTCGAATGAAACACTGATGGAATTGTTGGATAAAGTAATGGCGAGCCATCAAGTGGATGCAGATCGGGTTTATCTGACGGGGTTGAGCATGGGTGGATATGGGACGTGGAGCCTTGCCCTGGCTTATCCGGAAAAGTTTGCCGCAGTGATTCCGATTTGCGGGGGGGGCGATTCTTTGCCGGTTCATTTGGCGCGCACCGGTTATACGACGGCGGCGAAAAAAGAGGCGATGAAAAATCTGCCCATCTGGGCATTTCATGGCGGCAAAGACACGGTGGTGCCGCCGGATGATTCCGAGCACATGGTCAAAGCCTTGAAGCTGCTGGGCGCGAAAGAAGTGAAACTGACGATTTACCCCGAGGCCACGCATAACTCCTGGGCGCAAACGTACAGCAATCCAGAGATTTACGATTGGTTGTTGCAGCATAAAAGAACCAGACCCTGAACCAGGATTCCGCCGACTCAAGTCTTTGAATTGTCGCCGGATCGTTTCATCACTGGATTGACAAAGGCCGGGAATAATGGCAGGATATTCTCCCGACGAGATTCATCTGCCAAAACCCGGCAGACTCCCCGCTTTAACTGTTCCCTCTCCGCGATCCATTCGCGGGGCGGACTATTTTATTTTATTATTATGAAAACTGGCTATTTGATTGACATGGATGGCGTGATTTACCGGGAGAATCAGCTCATTCCCGGCGCGGTGGAATTTGTCAGCGCGCTGAGCGCGACGGGCACGCCGTTTCTGTTTTTGACCAATAATTCCGCCCCGACGCCGGAAGATCTTGCCGTCCGGCTGAAGCACATGGGCATCCATAATGTGTCGCCCCGGCACTTTTATACTTCGGCGCTGAACACGGCGGATTTTCTCAGTGAGACGGACCCAAGCTGCACGGTGTTTGTGGTGGGAGAAGGCGGGTTGCTGGCGGCATTGAATGAACGGAAGATCGCTAATGACTCGATCAAACCGCGTTATGTGGTGGTGGGGGAAGGTTCGGTTTCGATGGAGCGACTGGCCAAGGCGCATGAGTGCATTGAACGCGGCGCGCGATTGCTCGCGACCAACCCGGACAATTGGTGTCCGGTTTCCAGTGAGAAAACGCGGCCTGGTTCGGGGGCAACGGTGGCATTTTTGGAGGCCAGCACTGGTCGGCGCGCGTATTATCTGGGCAAGCCAAACAGCTATATGTTTCATCGCGCGCGCCGCAAACTGGCGGACATCACGCACACGGAACCGAAGCAGGTGGTGATGATTGGCGACACGATGGAGACAGACATTCGCGGCGCGTTTGAAGCCGGCATGCAATCGTATCTGGTTTTGAGCGGTTCAACGCGTTTTGAAGATTTGAGCGATTATGTTTATCAACCAACACGCTTGTTGCAAAGTGTGGCCGAACTGACCGAGGAAATTAAAACGGGTCTGCCGTCGGATGGCAAAGCCGCAGAAATTTTTCCGGGCAAAAGTTCAGACAGTCATAAATCCGGGCATCGGCATCAGACGGATATTTTTGCGTTTCACAAACCGCGCCCCCGTCCCGCGATGACGAAGTGACAAGCGGCATTTTGACGGCAGCTCCAGAGGAGCGGACTGTCTATAGAAAAGAATTCTTAAAATTATTAAAGCTCCGTAGGAGCGATCTGTAATTCTTTAAATAAAACAACAGGTCGCTCCTACGGAGCTTTATTCGCAAGACACAACATTACTATAGACAGGCCGCTCCTCTGGAGCTTCCCGGTCTCCCGGCTTTCAGGGTTGAACTTTCTTCGGCAAACCCTAAACTTCTCAGCAACAGATGGGAAATTCATTTGGCCAACTTTTTCGCATCACCACCTGGGGCGAGTCTCACGGTGGTGGAATCGGCGTTGTCATTGACGGCTGTCCGCCGCGCTTGAAGCTCACGGAAGCAGACATCCAGCCTGATCTTGATCGCCGCCGCCCCGGGCAATCCAAAATCGTCACTCCCCGCAAGGAAGCGGATCGTGTGCAAATTCTTTCCGGCACTTTCGGCGGAAAAACCCTCGGCACGCCCATTTCCATGTGGGTCAAAAATGAGGACATGCGGCCGGAAGCGTATTCGGAAATGGCGACCATGTTCCGCCCGTCTCACGCTGATTACACTTACCAGGCCAAGTACGGCATTCGCAATTGGCAGGGCGGCGGGCGCACCAGTGCGCGGGAAACGATCGGTCGCGTTGCGGCCGGGGCCGTGGCCAAGAAAATTTTGCGCGAACAATTTGGCGTCAACGTGCTGGCTTTCGTGCAACAGGTGCAGAAGCTGACGGCCAAAGTGGACGCCAATACCGTGACGTTCAAACAAGTTGAATCGAACATCGTGCGCTGCCCAGATCAAACTGCGGCGGAAAAAATGATTCGGCTGATTGAAAAAGTCCGCCGGGCCGGAGACAGTGTCGGCGGCGTGATCGAATGTGTGGCGCGAGGGGTTCCGGTGGGATGGGGCGAACCGGTGTTTGACCGCTTGGAAGCAGATTTGGCCAAGGGAATGTTGAGTCTGCCGGCGTCCAAAGGTTTTGAAATCGGTTCGGGTTTTGCTGGAACGTTGTTGACTGGTACGCAGCATAACGATGCGTTTCGTATGAAGGGCGGCAAAATCCGCACCACGACGAATCTTTCCGGCGGCATTCAGGGTGGAATTTCCAACGGTGAGACCGTTTATTTTCGCGTCGCCTTTAAACCGGTGGCGACAGTGCTGCGTCCGCAACAGACGGTGGATGTGAATTTCAAGAACGCCATTCTCAAAGCGCGAGGCCGTCATGATCCTTGTGTGTTGCCGCGAGCGGTGCCGATGGTGGAAGCGATGGCCGCGCTGGTGCTGGTGGATCACGCTTTGCGGCAGCGCGCGCAATGTGGGTGATACACCTGCGCTTATCTAAGCAGCCAGTACATCAGTAAATAGTACCCACCGAAGATCCAGATCACTGCCGCCATGGCTATATATGGGCCATAGGGCAAACGACTGGACCAGGCTTGTTTCCGCAAAACAATCAGTGTGATTCCCACGGCTGCGCCGATCACGGAACTGATGGCCAGGGAAAAAATCACCGCCGGCCAGCCAAGAAATGCGCCGATGGCGGCCATGAATTTCACATCGCCCAGACCCATCGCTTCGCGCGGCAGAATGATCCGGTCGGTCACGGCTTCCATGTACAAAACTTTTTCGGGATCAAAAGTGTCTTCGCCGATTTTCAGTTCTTCCGGCTTCAGGCACACCGCCACGTTCAGATAGCAACGATCCACCATTTCGACGGTTTTGGCCTGCAAAAGAACCGCGTCCGATTTTCGGTAGAAAAGATCATCAAACGGAACATCCTGGTCGGGCAATTTGATTCCTTCATCGGTAAAGAAAATTTTGGCGCCCGCCGGCAGATTGATTTTCTGCCGGCCAAACAACAATTTGCCGAGGCGCAGAATGAGATACACCACCCCGCCGCCCACGGCCATGCCGAGCAGGCTTTGGCGCATGGCCGCGCCGGAATCTTGCAAGCGGTGAAATCGCGGCAGGGTAAAATGCAATGACGGCACCAGGAAGGAACAAATGAATCCGGCCGCCATCCCGCCGATGGTGATCTCGTCGGGGATGATAAAATGCTCGAAGTCAATGAAGGTGGCGGCGATAAATCCGGCGAGCAAAAGACAGTAGGCCAGAACCAACCAAGCGGAGATCCCGCCAAAACAAATCCAGCAGGCGGCAAACATCAGTCCAGTCAACAATTCGACCAGAAAGTAACGCATGGAGATGGGCGTTTTGCAATTGGCGCATTTGCCGCCCAGCCAGAGCCAGGTGACCAGCGGGATGTTCAGATACCAGGGGATGGAATAATTACAGTGCGGACAATGTGATGGCGGGCTGACGATACTCTCGCCGCGCGGCATGCGATGGATGCAGACATTCAGAAAACTGCCGACGATGCAGCCGAACATGAAGAAGGCCAGCGACCAAAAATGAAACGGCACCCGGGCCCATGTCTCGGCATCAAACATAGATATTTTTCTCCAAAGCCGCGCGCATGACTTGAATCGGAGCGGCTTGCCCGGACCAAAGCTCCAAAGCTTTCGCGCCTTGGTAAAGCAACATGCCCAGACCATTGGCCGTTTGGCAGGCGGTTCCGCCACCGGGCAAGGCCGAGGCTTTTTTAGCTTCGGCCAGCAACGGAGTTTCTGCCGGGCGATAAATCATATCATACACTCTTTTTGGCTGGCGGGTCTGGAGCCAGGCCAAATCAATCGGCAACGCGTCGCTGGATTTAAGCCCCAACGAGGTGGCGTTGATCACCAGGTCAACCGGATCATGCGGATAGCCGTATTGCAGATTAACCCCGGAACCGGACAACAAGTTGCGCAACTCGCTTTCCTTTTGTTGATTTTGGAAAACGATTTTTATTTGCTGGCCGGATTGTTCGCGACGTATTTCCAAGGCGATCTGAATGGATTTTTCTTCCGTGCGATTGGATAAAAAGAGCAGCCCAACACCTTCCTGAACCAGGCGGATGGCGGTGGCCCGGGCAGCGCCGCCAGCCCCAAGCAACAACACCGAGGCACTTTTTAAATCCGGCCATTTAAAAGATTCCTTAAGATCCTGAATAATGGCATCCGCGTCCGTGTTATAGCCGTGGCTGCGAATTTCCGTGATTTCGTCAGCGGGAACTTTTGCCAACGGAACCCATTGGCCGTTTTTATCGCGGGTTTCAAAAACGATGGTGTTCACCGCGCCCCACAATTTCGCCCGCGCATCCACCACATCCACCATGTTCAGCGCGAGTAATTTGTGTGGCACGGTCAGATTCAGCCCGAGGTATTTCATGGCTTTCGCGCCTTCGATGGCGGCGCGCAAATCATTGGGATGCACCTCGAAAGCGACATAGCGCCAATTTAAGTTTAGAGCGGCGATGCCGGCATTTTGCATCGCGGGGGAGGCGGAATGTTTGATGGGATGGCCGTACACCGCGCAGATGCGCGTGACAGCATTGATTGCAGAACCATCCGACATAGGGAGGTTATAGGGCAAGCAGAACCGAAGTTCAAATTGCAAACTTGGCTAATTTGGAGCGGGGACGGGCCGTCCCCACTCCTTACTTTAGTGCACCGAACACCGTTTGCAGCAACTCCGTTGTGCGGGCGGCGGGGCTCGAACGGATTTTCGCTTCTTCCACTGCGACCAGTTTGAAGAGGCTGTCCAGGGCCTTATCCGTGACGTAACCATCAACGTCCACCGCCTTGTTGTTCAAATATTCGGAGCCCGATTTGAGAAAGCCGCCGAAGGCATCGGAGGAGGTCAGTTGTTCCGACTTGTTCATCATCGCCTTGTAGGCTTTGGTCACGTGCGCGGCGTCGGTGGCTTTTTTCACGATGGGCAGGAACCTGACAGTCAGGTTGGTGCTGGTGGTTTTGCGAAAATAGAGGGTGGCGGCGTTGGTCGGGCCGGTCAAAATGCTTTTGGCATCGGCAATGGACATTTGTTTGACGGCATCGGCGAAAACATCCACCGCCACCGGCACGGCCTGTTCCGCCGCACGATTCATGGTCAGGACAAATTCATCGGCCATCTTTTCCTGATGCAACGTGCGCAGGGTTTTTTCCACTTTTTGCAATTTATCCGGCATGGGGATGCGCAGAGTGGCATTGGTGAAAAACCCGTTGGTCCGGCCCAATTCGCCGACCGCGCTCTTGACGCCGTTGGCCAGGGCATCCTTCAAGGCGCCCACCATTTGATCCTGGGAAAGCGGAACGGAGGAATCCAGGGTTTTGCCGCCGGTGATTTTGGACAAGCCAAGCTGGTCCAGCACACTCTGGGCGCGCGCCACGTTCAAGGACAACAGTGCGGCGACCACACAAAAGGAAATAAAACGTTTCATGCCGCCATTAAGAAGCTTTTCCGCCCGATTGGCAATTCAATTTACAGACGGGCGCTATTTTTTCACCAGAAATTTTGCCTGGCCCTTGAGCCGTTGCCCGGCGCGAACCAGGGCGCGCTTGACCCCGCAAAAAAGCCAGAACGAGCCTTCATGATATCGGCGCAGATGCAATATTTTGGGAACGGCTTCGCCCTTGCGCCAAACGTAGGGATATTTCACCAGGCAGGTGTTGTACTCCGGCGGGAGCGTTCCGATCTTGAGCTCCGTTTCCCAAAGCAATTCGCGCAGGGTGATTTGATCCGGGAAAAATCCGGCCGCATGGTAGTTTTTGCTCCAGGTTTGGAGCAGTTGGACGACCTCCGGGGTTTGCCGGAAAAGCATCACGCCGCTGCTGAATTCCGGGAAGCTCGGCGGCAGATCCCTTTTCCATTTTGTTTTCGGCGTGTTCCGGATGCAATCATGGGTCAACGCCAGATCATATTTTTCCAAGAGCGTAAAAACTTCCCGGAGATCCACCACCACTTCGGTATCGGTATCCAGAAAAAGAGTTTCGGCAAAGGGCGATTGGCTGATGTAATCCACTTTTGACCGCGGATGAGGATTTTCTATCAAAGAGTGGGAGTGGAAGGGTGAGTCGCCATTGTGCGCAAACAAGCCCAACTCCAAGTCAGAGAATAAATGAACGAGCAAGCCGGGGCAAAGCCGTCGCACCGACCAGGCGGAGCGGATCGCCGATCGAATATACTTCTCCCCAGTCGCCACATAAATCACACCCTGGGCAGTGTTTGAGTTAGTTTTCATATAACGCACACTCCGAACTCCAAACCTGAGACGGCCTGTTTGGGCCGCTGGTTACTGACGTTGTTTCTAAAAACAACAGGACAAACAATATTTTAAACTAAAATTTCCGGTGAAAGGCAAAGGTTTTCGGCCTGAATTTTAAAATTTTCACATCGGCTTGCGGTGCAAGGGCGTAGAGCTTAAATTCAGGTCATGGCCAAGACATTATTGACGTTCGTGGACGATATTTACGAAGATTTGGAATTGTGGTACCCGCTGCTCCGTTTGCAGGAAGCGGGTTACGGGATGTGTTTGGCCGCGCCTGAAATCCGCACTTACGCGGGGAAGCATGGTTATCCGGCGACGAGTGATTTATTGTTGCGCGAGGCGAAGAGTGAAGATTTCTGCGGCCTGCTGATTCCGGGCGGATTCATGCCGGATAAACTGCGTCGTGATCCCAAAGTTCTTTCCCTCACGCGCGAATTTTTTGAGCAGGGCAAGCTCGTCGCCTTTATCTGTCACGGCGGCTGGATTCCGATCTCGGCGAAGATTCTCCAGGGCAAGCGAGTTACCGGTTCCCTCGGCATCAAGGATGATTTGGAAAACGCCGGAGGGATTTGGGTGAATGAGCCGGTGGTGGTGGACGGGAATTTGATCTCCAGCCGCACGCCACGGGACCTCGCTCCGTTTGGCAGGGCGATGGTGGATTTTCTCGAAGGCAAGTTCGCAGCTTAAACTTTTGGCTCCCAGCCCGCCCGATATTCCCGTTTCCATAACGCATCCGCTTCCGGATCGCCCACGACTTTGCGCGTCGTGGCGTCGAAGTTCAGGGTGTGCCCGGTGCGATAGGCGATGTTTGCGAGGTGGCACAGCATCGTGCTCTTCTGGCCTTCTTCGATCGGCGCGTTCGGCTTTTTCCCGCTGCGCACGCAATCAATAAAATTCTGGAAATGTAGCTTGTCCATCTTCGGACCCGGTACTTCGAGCGCGACTTTATTGTTCGGATCGTAAATTTTGTAGCGATCACCGCCGATGAACATCGTCCCCTTCTCGCCGTAAAACATCATGCCGAAAGTCTCGTTCTCAAACCCGTGCGGGTCGCAACTGTGCGATTCGAAGGTGGCTCCCTTGTCACCGAAATCATACGCCGCGATGCAGGTGTCCGGCGTTTCCTGGTCGTCTTGGAAATGATAGCGGCCACCGGTGCAACTGATGCGCTTGGGATAATCCACCTGCAAGCCCCAACGGATCACGTCCAGGCAATGGATGCCGTTGTTGCCGACTTCGCCATTGCCCCAATGCCAGCGCCAATGCCAGTTGTACGGCACCAAGTTGTTGACATAAGGGCGTTCGGGCGCGGGTCCCTGCCAGAGGCCGAAATCCAGCGCGGCTGGCACCGGTGTCGCGTGACCGGTCCCGATGGAACCGCGCGTGTTGTTGTACCAGCAACGGCCAAAATGAACTTTGCCCAGAACGCCACTGTGGATCTTTTCAATCGCTTCCCTGATCCATGGAACGCTGCGGCGTTGCGTGCCAAGCTGGACGATGCGATTGTGTTTTTTAGCCGCCGCCACCAGCATTTCGGCTTCGTTCGGGTCATGGCTGCCCGGTTTTTCCACATAGACATGTTTGCCCGCCGAGCACGCCAAAATCGCCGCCGGCGCATGCCAATGATTCGGCGTGGCGATGGAGACGGCGTCCACCGATTTGTCCTCCAGCATCTGGCGAAAATCGGCCACGCCTTTTGGGTTATGGCCCTTCTTCTTCGCCGCGTCCACCGCCTTGCTCAGCGCCTGGCTGTCAACATCACAGATATAGGCAATCTCCACGTTGGGCAAGCCGCCGAACATGCTGAGATGGGTCATGCCCCGGCTGTTGACCCCGATGACGGCCAGACGGACTTTATTGGCCGCCGACTGGCCATAGGTACGAGAAACTCCTGAGAGCATCGCACCGGCACCAACCAAAGCGGTTGTTTGGACAAAACTACGGCGGGAAATCTGATTATTCATGGGTAAAAGAATAGCGGCGGCTTTGGGCCGCCGCTATCCATAATTTTAGATTAATTTATCTGGGTTTGTCCGAGCCGGACCGGGAGGAGGATGCAGGCGCGGAATAAGACCGCCCGGCATTTTCGCGACCGACACTTGGAGCCGCGCTTTGATGCGGGGAGCTCATCGGGCTGGCGGTGGAATTATGGGAAACGGATGGAACGGACTCCGAATTGCCCGACCAGCCGCGCGGCTGATAAGCGGGATGTTCCACTCCATGACGGGCGCTGGGAGATGGCTCGGTGGCACGGCTCTGACTTACAGTTGGTTCAATCCGGGAGGTGGAATGATTTATCGGCGCGGCTGGAGCACCGACCGGGGCGTCATGATGAACCACGACGTTGCGCGAGGGTTGGGTGGTTTCGGTTCGCGTGCTGGCCGACGCCGGATTACCCCGGTTGACCTGGGTGGAGCGTTCGGTCGTGACCGAAGTTGCAACGCTGGAGCGTTGGGTGTTATTAACCCGTTCATTCACCGTGGCCCGGGCGGGCGGAGTGGAGCGATTGATGATCACCGGCGCCGGATGTTGCCGCACCACCGCGACGTGCGAGGCCATCACCTCATGCGTCGGGCGGAACACGGTCAAACCGCCATTATTTGCGGTGGCATGATTCACCCGGCCTGGACCGACCGTGGTGGTTTCATGAATGACGACGCGCGGCACTTCCTTGTGCGAAACCGCCACGACGCGATCGCGGCCAAAGCCCTCATTGACCACCGTTTTATTGACAATGGTGTAGTTGTTGATCACCGTGGTGCGGTTGTAAACATTGACCGCTTCGCGGCGCGGCACATAGTAACGATGGACATCGCGATCGCAGAAATGATCGAAACCGACAAAAGTGAACCAGCCGAGGTTGAGGCCGAAATCAAAATTCGCGCTGACCCGGCCATTGTGCCAAAATAGCCCGACGCCCGTTTCAAAACGCGCGCCCGGCGGCAAGGGGGCCCAGCCGCAATGGGTGTCGTTCTGGCGCCAGCAAACCCAGGACGGACCCCAGACGGAATCCGGCGCCCAAACCCATCCGTAACGACCATGGTTAAACCAGCGGCCATAGTGGAAGGCGGCCCAGCCCCAAGTATAGTCCGATTGCCAAAACCAGCCGGCATCGGTGTAAACCCAGTGGCCGCGATCGCTGTAAGGACGCCACTCGTGATTGACCGCCACCACGGCTGGTTGCCAGCAGCGGCCATATTCCGGGATTTCCACCCAGCTGCCGTAAGGCGACAGTTGCTCTTCAAAGTAAGCGGTTGTGACTGTTTCCGTTGGGGGTGCGGTCACCACTTGCACCGGAGGAGGCGTGACCGGAGCCGGTGCGGGCGGCGGCACGGTGCTGGGGGTCGGGCTTTGTAACAGGGCGGTGATCACGGCATCAGAGACACCGAGGTCTTTGAGATAAAGAATTTCATCGGCCGTTGGGACGGTGGCTTCGCCGGAATTTTTGAGGTAAGCGAGAATAACATCGTCGCCCACGTTGGCTTCGGCGAGTTTGACCACCTGGGCCAGACCGGGGGACAGATCGGAAGGCATGACTGGACTCCCGGCGGCCACGGCGGGAGGGGGTGGGGCGGCGTCTGTTCCGGGCTGGGCCATGGCCTGGCCGGAGAGCAGAGTTAATCCAGAAGCAGCTATCAACCACATTGAACCTGCGAACATATAGGCTTTCATACTTCAATTTAATCCGCCATCGGTCAGGCCACAAGTTTATCCCAACTCTTCGTTGGTTCACCACTCCGGCTCAAGACTCTAAGCGGTTAAGAGCAGGACGCTGGGGTTTGGGGGTTATTCAAAAGGGGTGGTCACGGCGTTTGTAGTCGCTTGACAAAAGGAATTGTAAGTGCCACAGCCTCAACCGCTACAAAATGTATTGCGTGATGGCCCCGGGTGATTCAAAATGGACGGGCGTGGAGAGGTGGCAGAGTGGTTTAACGCGCACGCCTGGAAAGCGTGAGTACCCTTAAAAGTACCGGGGGTTCGAATCCCCCCCTCTCCGCCATTGATTTTTTGAATAGTTGACTCGGGCCAGCGTCTAGCCGCTGTTATTAAACCGGCTTATCCACTTTCGCCCCTCCACCTTTGCATTAATAACTCAGGGCTTCGCCTGTTGCTGGAAAAATTTAACGATGGCGAGCGGGGCCTCGGCTGGCAGGGGATGGTCGCCCGGATGAATAAAGGTCACGACGGGCGCGCCAATCTTCGAGGGGTAACAGGTGCATAGTTTTTCTTCGCCCCAGGGCTGGCCTGCGCCGCATTGGTTCAGTTGGCGCAATGCGTCCATGGTTTTTTTCTGCCACTCAAATTTGACGACCGCATCATTTTCTCCGGCGACGTGCAGCACGGGCTTGGGCTTAAGCCGGAGCAGGAGCGGTCCGGCGATGCTGCCGGACGGAGCAAAAGCGGCAAATAAATCCCCGCGCTCGGCCCACAGCAGGTAGGTGAAGGAGCCGCCATTGGAATGGCCGGTGGCGTAGAGGCGTTTTGGATCCACTTTGTAATCGTGTTTGAGGCTGGCCAGGATAGCGTCGAAAAATTTCAGGTCGCGGTCGCCCTGATCGCCGGCGGCAAATTGCCAGCCGGATTTTTTGCCTTCGGGATCAATTATTTTTCCGGGCGCATTCAGCCCCTGCGGGTAAATGACAAGGGCCCCGGGCCAAAGCATGTCTGATTGGAAGCTGCGGGCGGCGTTGGCCATGGTGCCGCCGTGTCCGTGGAAAACAAAGATGACCGGGGTGGGTTCATTGGTGGCATCCGATGGCGCATAAACCAGAGCTTCGCGAACGACTCCATCCACCTTCCATTCATGTCGAACCAACTCGTCGGCCTGAAGGGCGACGAGCGGCCAGAACAGAAGGCAGAGAAAAGTTTTCATCCTAGATCATATAACATAGTGAGGTTTGCCGGGGAGTAAATCATCTTTTGAAATAGAGTGGACGCATCTAAAACATTCACCGCATCAAGATAGGAAGTATAAAGTGAACTTAAATTGAATCACCCCCACATTGATAATATAGGCAATGTGGGGGTGATTCAATTTTAAAAGCGGTAGTGGGCTACTT
Source organism: uncultured Verrucomicrobiales bacterium (assembly GCA_903927905.1). Taxonomy (GTDB): domain Bacteria; phylum Verrucomicrobiota; class Verrucomicrobiia; order Limisphaerales; family Palsa-1400; genus CAIYOY01. The sequence goes on from CAIYOY010000383.1 coordinate 67,241, forward strand.
TGAAGAATGGAGCATACTTCAGTGGGGCCGGAGCGCGGGTCTGTGACCCGCAGCAGCGTCGCCGGGCAGAAGGTGTGGAGT
>CAIYOY010000384.1 GCA_903927905.1 uncultured Verrucomicrobiales bacterium
TGAAAATATTTTGTCGGCATTTAAAGAAGGGGCCGCATGTATGGCAATTGGTTGCTATAACGCCGCTGGAACCATGTTTCGCCTGTGCGTTGATCATGCAACGCGCTCAAAGCTTCCAGAAACCGACGCGCCTGGACTCAATTCCAAAGTGCGTCGTGATTTAGGGCTTCGGTTGCCTTGGCTATTCAACAACCAAATTCTACCACAAGATTTGCGCGAACTTTCGTTGTGTATCAAAGAAGATGGTAATGATGGTGCGCATGACGGATCTTTGCAAAAGACAGAAGCTGAAGATCTGCTTGACTTCACAATAACTTTTTTGGAGCGGATATACACTGATCCAGCGCGCCTTCGTCAGGCAGAGGAACGCAGAGTCAAGCGGCGAGAAACGTTAAAAAAGAACTAATCTCGTTTTTAAGGTTACCCTGTCATTCCGCAGTCTTTCTGTTGTTGTATGCAAAGCATTCAAATAACCGCCATGTCTCATCGAGAAGTGCAACGAGACTCACGCCCGATTCAGCGCGCTGAGCACCGCTCTCACACAAGCGAGGTCAATGTTCGTATCCATGCCCGCGCCCCAGCGGGTTTTGCCGTTGATTTTTATTTGCACGTAGGCGATGGCTTGGGCGTTGACTCCGGCACCGAGGGCATGTTCACGGTAATCGGCCACCTCAAAATGCGGGGCGTTGGGATGTTGGCGCAAGGCGTGAACGAAAGCGGAGAGCGGGCCGTTGCCTTTTCCGACGAACGGAGCGGGTGGATTTTTGTCGTGGGCGATGCGCGCGTTGCAGGTGGTTTCGGGGCCGTCTTTGCGATGATCAAAGCCGGTGAACGACCACGGTGATTCGCGCTTGGTGTATTCCTTTTCAAACATTTCCTTTAACTCGGCGCCGCTGACTTCGCGGCCCAGGCGGTCCACCAATTCGTTGGCGATAGGGCCGAATTCGCGTTGCATTTCCTTCGGCAATTCGATGCCGAATTCACTTTCCAGCAAATAGGCCACGCCGCCCTTGCCCGACTGGCTGTTGACGCGGATGACTTCGCGGTATTCCCGGTTGATGTCAGCGGGATCAATGGTGAGATAGGGCACGTCCCAATGCTGTTGCGCGCCCTTTTGCCATTCGGCGAGACCTTTTTTGATCGCGTCCTGGTGCGAACCGCTGAAGGCAGTGAAAACCAATTCGCCCGCGTAGGGTTGTCGCGCGGGAACGGTCATGCCGGTGCAACGCTCATAAACATCAATGAGCGAATTCATGTCGGCGAAATCCAATTTGGGATCTATGCCGTGCATGTAATGATTCATGGCCACTTGCACGATGTCCAAATTTCCTGTGCGCTCGCCATTGCCGAAGAGGGTGCCTTCCACGCGATCTGCGCCGGCGAGCAAGCCGAGTTCAGTGGCAGCGGTGCCGGTGCCGCGATCGTTGTGAGTGTGCAAACTGATGATGAGCGAATCGCGATTTTTGATGTTGCGGCAGATCCATTCGATTTGATCGGCGTAGATATTTGGCATCGCGACCTCGACCGTGTCCGGGAGATTCAAAATCATTTTGCGCTCGGGTGTGGGTTGCCAGACTTCCATGACTGCTTCGGAAATTTCTTTGGCGAATTCCACTTCGGTGGCCGAAAAACTTTCCGGCGAATACTGGAGCATGACTTCCGTACCCTTGAGGCGGGACAAACGGTCTTTGATCATCTTCGCTCCTTGGACCGCGACATCTTTGATCTCATCCTTTGATTTGCCGAAAACCACGCGACGTTGCGCCGGGGACGTGGAATTATACATGTGGATGATGGCCCGTTTCGCGCCGACCAACGACTCGAACGTGCGCTCGATCAAATCCTCGCGCGCCTGCACCAAGACCTGCAACCAGACGTCATCCGGCGCGCGGTTTTCCTCGATGAGACGGCGGTTAAAAGTGAACTCAGTGTTCGACGCAGACGGAAAGCCGACCTCAATTTCCTTGAAGCCGCATTTGACCAGCGTTTGGAATAATTCGAGTTTTTGCGAAACGTTCATGGGCACGGCCAGCGCCTGGTTGCCGTCACGGAGATCCACGCTGCACCAGATGGGCGCATGAGTGCGGACGCGGCTGGGCCATTGCCGATTGGGTAAATCAATCGGCGGAAACGGGCGATATTTGGTCGCTGGATTCTTTAACATAAAATTTCTTCTTTCAAACGGTTGCAAAAACAAAAACCCCACTGCCGTTTTGGAGCAGTGGGGTTCAAAATCCTGGAATCGAAATCAAACCTCAACCGCCGCGCGGCTCAGCAGCAGCGCATTCAGCAACAGTCGAAGGTTTAGATTGATGTTCACGGTGTATTTGATAATACTATATCGCCTTCAGGTCAAATTCTTTTTTTGGCGGGTGTTTCTGCGGGGGAAGCGGGCGTAAATAAATATTATGACAAAATGGAAACAGCGATTTTCCGGGAGCGTGCTGGTCTTTGTGGGCTTCATGCTTTCGCCGTTATCGTGGTGGAACGACGCCTTCGTCAATCTGCCGCTGGCGGTGGCCTTTGCCTGGGTCGTGGGATTGTTTTACCGACCGGCCTTCGATGCCGCCGTGGTCATCGGCTATTGGCTGACGAACGTGTTGGGATTTGTGCTGTTGCACAAGGGTGGCGGCCAGATGCTGGCGAAAGAACAGAAGCCTTACTCCCGAAGAGATTTTGCCCGGGACATGGGCATTTCCCTGGCTTACACGTTGTTGATCATTGTTTTATTGAGGCTGAAAGTGCTGCAACCGATGGAAGATTATTTTCATAAAAAATAATCGAAACTAATTTCTGATCACGTGGTTCAACTTATCAACGAACCGCGTAACGGGGATTGGGTTTTCCAAAGCTTGGCCCGTAAAACGCACAAATCTCGCAAATTCCTACATGGCCCCGCAGAGGGGCCACTTCTTTTTTATGAATTTAACATCCAATCAAACACAAAATGCACTCGCGATCCAGAGGCTAATCAAACAGGCAAAGTGTGCAAATCCTGCGCACCAAAAGCCCTCATTTGGGCAACTCTTGCACGGTTGATGGAGAGGAATTTACGAATATGCCCCTAAAAGCGAGTTTTTGACAGTTGGCACGGTAATTGCCTGATAATGAGAGAATTCGGCGGCATTTTGTGCCTTCCGATCGCAACGACAACTGCAAATCTAAAGTAAATATATGAAACAACTGACAAAAGTTCTGATGTTGGCCGGCGTGATCGCCGCCTTCGGATTCGGCGCCAATCAAGTGTCGGCGCAAGGCCGCGGTAATTTTGATCCCGCCGCCATGAAACAACGCATGCTGGACGGTCTGAAGGACCGCCTGGAAGTCAAAGACGACGCGGAATGGAAAGCGCTCGAAGGCCGAGTCGGCAAGGTTCTGGACGCGGCCATGGAAGTTCGTGCCGGCCGGATGGGTGGCTTTGGCGGTTTCGGCGGACGCAGTCGCGGTGGCAATAGTGATACGAATGCTCCAGCCGGTGGTGGTCGCAGCCGTGGTGGTTTTGGCACGCCCAGCCCGGAAGTGGAAGCGTTGAACAAGGCGATTGAAAGCAAAGCCTCCGAAGCCGATGTCGCCGCTGCGCTGGAAAAAGTCCGTGCCGCCGCCAAGGCAAAGGAAGCGAAACTCGAAGCGGCCCAGGAAGATTTGAAGAAGCTGCTCACGCCGCGCCAGGAAGCGATCGCTGTGGCCAACGGTCTGTTGAAGTAAATTTATGGCTGTCACGAAAGAAGCTGGCGTCAAACCGATAAACGACCCGAAACCGTCGTCTCCTCAGGAATTGTTGGAGCGCATGGTGGCGGCGAAGCAGTTGTCGCCAACGGACGCAGCCACCCTGGCCAAGCCAGGTGGGGCCAGTCCGGTTCAATCCGAAGACGATGTCTTGCGCTGGCTGGCGAAAGAATACGCCGTCGGCCATTCCACGCTGGATGACATCAATCCGGATCGCCAGCTTCTTTCTTTATTTCCGGCGCGGGTGCTGCTCAAGGAAGAGCTGCTGCCGTTGAGCCGGACCAACGGCACCGTGGAAGTGGCCACGAGCCGGTTGTTTGCCACGCAGGGATTGGACACGCTCAAGACGCTGACCGGTTTGAAGATCAAGCCAGTGCTGGCGCCATCCGAAGCGATCCAGCGGGAAATGAAAAAATGGCTGGGTGTCGGCGCGGATACGATCGGGACGTTGGATGAGGATGCGCCGTTGCAGGTGGTGGATGACGAGGGGGATGAAGATAATAATTTGGACAGCGCGGCGGAGGACGCTTCGATCATCCGCTTTGTCAATCAGGTGTTGACGGATGCGGTGGATTTGCGGGCGTCGGATATTCATCTGGAACCGTTCGAGGATGAGCTGCGGATTCGTTATCGCATTGACGGTGTATTGCAGGAAATTCCAGTGCCGGCGCAGATCAAGCGGTTTCAACCGGCGATCGTTTCGCGCGTTAAAATTCTTAGTCATTTGAACATCGCAGAAAAACGATTGCCGCAGGATGGACGTATTAAAATTCGCCTGGCCAGCAGTGAAGTGGATATTCGTGTGTCGGTGATTCCGATGTTGCACGGCGAGGCGGTGGTCATGCGTTTGTTGCGGCAGAACTCGTCGTTGCTGGGCATGAATCAAACGGGCATGGATCCGCGCGATCTTGCTTCATTCCGCCGGGTGTTGAGTTTGCCTCACGGAATTATTCTGGTGACAGGCCCAACGGGCAGCGGCAAGACGACCACACTTTATACCGCGCTGCATGAAATCAATGATGCGGTGCGAAAGATTATTACGATTGAAGACCCGATCGAGTATCAGCTCAAGGGCATCAATCAGATTCAGGTTTCAGAAAAGTCGGGGCTGACGTTTGCGCGCGGGTTGCGCTCGATTTTGCGGCATGACCCCGATGTGATTTTGATCGGTGAAATTCGCGACCAGGAAACCGCGCAGATCGCGGTGCAGGCATCGTTGACCGGGCATTTGGTTTTCTCGACGCTGCATACGAATGATGCGCCGGGGGCGTTGACTCGTTTGGTTGACATGAATGTGGAGCCTTATTTGGTGGCGTCGTCATTGGAAGCGGTGCTGGCGCAACGGTTGGTGCGGGTGCTTTGCAAGGAATGCAAAGTGGTGGATGAAACGGTGGCGACCAAAGCATTGAAGGAGCGGTTAAATATTAGCAAGGATGTGCTGGTGATGAAAGCGGTCGGCTGTCGCGCCTGCCGGAACACCGGTTATCATGGACGGCGCGGTATTTTTGAGTGGATGGACATGAACAACGAGGTGCGGCAGTTGCTGTTGCAGAATCGTTCCAGTGGCGAAATGCGCGAGGCGGCGGTGCGGCATGGGATGCGCGGTTTGAGCGAAGATGGATGGCGCATCGTGCAATTGGGGGTGACCACGCCGGAAGAAGTCATGCGCGTGACGAAGGATCAATCCATCATGGCCGGAATGGCGGAAGACGCGGCTTTGATGAAGAAATAACTGCACATGCCACTTTTTTCATACAGAGCATTGCAAGCCGACGGCACGATGGCGGAAGGTTCGCTGGAAGCCGGCGGGCGGCAGGAGGCTTTCCGGCAGATGGAGACGCGCGGATTGAAGCCGATCAGCCTGGCGGAAAAAGCCGGTGGTGCAGCGAACAAGAGCGCGGAAGCGGCGACACCCACGAGCGGGAAGCAGGGTTTTAGTTTTGGCGGCAAGAAGGTGACGCCGAAGATGCTGGAGAATTTTACGCGACTGCTGTCCAGTTTGCTGGCGGCGGGTGTGCCGCTGAGCCGGGCGATGGTGATTTTGTGCAAGGAGGCGTCCAATCCCGTGGCGCAGGCGAAATGGAAAGGCATTTATGACTCAATCGTGGATGGCACATCGCTGGCGGATGCCATGGCGCAGTCTCCAGAAACATTCCCTCGAGTCTATGTCGCCATGGTGCAGGCGGGTGAGGTGGGCGGTTTTCTGGATCTGGTGTTGAGCCAGATTGCGGATTTTCAAGCGCGGGAAAAAGATTTGCGCTCAAAGGTGACCTCGGCCCTGTTGTATCCGGCCATTCTGTTGACTCTGGCCATGGGCGTGCTGGTGTTTTTGATGGTGTTTTTTATTCCCAGATTTCAAAAGTTGTTCGCCAGTTTTCATGGGACGTTGCCCTTGCTGACGCGGGGGATTATTGCCA
>CAIYOY010000385.1 GCA_903927905.1 uncultured Verrucomicrobiales bacterium
GCCGTGATCTTTTGGGCACCCTCCATCAACGCGACCGCTCCCGCAGTTTGCGCCCAGTGCGTCATATTCGCAAACTGTAAGCCATGTCTTGGCGCTAAGCTGTAAGCGATGTCTTGGCACTGTGCCTGTGAGGCGCGCTCCGTCGGAAATGACCATCACTTTTGTTCGCACCAATTTCAGCGTTGTAAATTTTGTCGTTAAACGGAATATATTGTTCTAATGAAATGTTTCCCCTTTCGATTGATCCCGGTATTTCTCGCCACCGCCCTGCCCCTTTCTGCCGCGCAGTTCAAATTTGGCAATCAGACGTTGACGGTGCCGGATGGTTTTACGGTGGAACAGGTGGCCGGGCCGGATCTGGCACCGCGTCCGATCGAGGCGGATTTTGATGAACAGGGGCGGCTGTATGTGACTGATTCTTCCGGTTCGAACGAGAAGGCGGAGAAGCAGCTTGAGCAAAAATCGCATCGGGTGGTGCGTTTGGAAGACACGGATGGCGATGGCAAGTTCGACAAAAGCACGGTGTTCGCGGACAAGCTGACTTTCCCCGAGGGTTGCATGTGGCTGGATGGTTCGCTCTATGTCAGCGGGGTGCCGACGATTTGGAAATTGACGGACACGACCGGTGGCGGGATTGCGGACAAGCGCGAGGAATGGCACCAAGGCAAGACGATGACCGGTTGCGACAATGATCTGCACGGTCCTTATCTCGGCCCGGATGGTTGGATTTACTGGTGCAAAGGGGCGTTCGCCGAACAAACCTATGAGCAACCCGGCAAAAAACCGTTAGTCAGCAAGGCGGCGCACATTTTTCGCAAGCGTCCCGAGGGCGGAGTGGTGGAACCGGTGCTTACTGGCGGCATGGATAATCCCGTTGGCGTGACCTTCACTGAAGATGGCGAACGCATTCTCAGCGGCACTTTTTTTGTCAATCCCGAAGCCGGTCATCGCGATGGACTGATCCATGCCATCTATGGCGGCGTTTATGGCAAGCCGCATCCTGAAGTGCTCGACGGCCATAAGCGCACCGGCGAATTGATGCCGCTCTTGACTCATCTTGGGCCGGCGGCGGCGTGTGGGTTGACGCGCTATCAATCCAGTGAATTCGGCCATGATTTTCACGGCAACCTGTTCGTCTGCTGCTTCAATTTGAAAAAGGTCGTCCGGGTGATGCTGGAAAACGACGGGGCCACTTACAAATCGCGCGAGCAGGATTTTATTGTTTCGGACTCAACCGATTTTCATCCGACCGATGTTTTGGAAGACGCGGATGGCAGCTTGATCGTGGTGGACACGGGCGGTTGGTATAAAATTTGTTGTCCGACGTCGCAGTTGTGGAAGCCGGATGTGTTCGGCGGGATTTTCCGCATTCGCCGCGCGGGCGCGCATCAGATGGCTGATCCTCGCGGGTTGAAAATGAATTGGGCGGCGGATAATGGCGAGTTGGTAAAACGCTTGGATGATTTGCGCCCGGCCGTGGTGGAACGCGCCATTCAACAACTGGCCAAAAATGGCAAAGAAGCGATCGCGCCGCTGTCCAAGGTGCTGGCTTCGTCTGCTTCGGTGAAGGCGCGACTTAATGCACTTTGGGCGCTGACGCGGATGAATCTTCCAGAGGCGAGATGGAATGGCCGCATAGGATTGGCCGATGTAGCTGAATCCGTGCGCCACGCGGCGATCCAATCGGCCAGCGTTTGGCGCGATGCCGGAGCGCAGGAACTATTGCAAAACCTCATCCGCACCGGCAGCGCGCAAATCAAACGGGTCGCAGCAGAAGCCCTGGGCCGATTGGGCGACAAAGCCGCCGTCCCGAGTCTCCTCGCCGCCGCGCCCGCGCAACCTGATCGGGTGCTGGAACATTCGCTGACTTACGCGATGATTGAAATTGATGATCCGGCCTCGACGACGGCGGGTTTGACCGACGCCAATCCCTTCGCGCAACGCTGCGCCCTGATCGCGTTGGATCAAATGGATCATGGCGGATTGAAGCCGGAACAAGTCACTCCATTATTATTGTCAAGCAATTCAGCCTTGAAGGAAACCGGTGCCTGGCTGGTCAGTCATCATCCCGAATGGGGCGAAGCGCTGGCGGGTTTTCTGCGCGATGAACTGACCAAAACCAATAGCAGCAAAGAAGGACAATCGGCGCTGGAAAATCAATTGGCGCAACTGGCCTCTGGTGCGACGGTTCAGCAGCTGCTCGCGGACACAGTCGCGGGCGGTAAAAAATCGGCTCAACTGACCGCTTTGCACGCCATGGCGCAATCGCATGTCAAAGCCGCGCCCGTGTCTTGGGCCAATGCGCTGGCGAAGGCGGCGGGTGATTCGGACGCAAGTGTGGTGCGGGAAGCAGTCGGGGCCGCGCGCTATATCTCATTCGCCGAGCGTCCGACCGGATTGTCGTCCGCTTTGCTTACGGTGGCACACGACACCTCGCTTTCCGCAGAGGAGCGCTGCAATGCACTGGCCGCGGCCCGCGGGCAAATCCCGCTGGATGCGCCGCTTTTTGAGTTCCTGCGAGCTCACCTGGACTCCGCTCAACCCGTGTCAGTCCGTGGCACTGCGGCGGCGGTATTGGAAAGATCCAAAGCCAGCCCGGAGCAACTGCATGACTTGACTGAAAACTTAAAGGTCGTTGGCCCGATGGAACTTGGCCATCTGCTCGGCGCTTACGAACATTCGACCAATGAAACGCTGGGCTTGACGGTGGTGGCGGCTTTGAAGGAAGCCAAGGCCCACTCCAGTTTACGCGCGGAAGCGGTCAAACCGAAGCTCGCCAAATTCCCCGCTGCGGTGCAGCAAAAATTGGATGAATTCCTGGCCACACTTAATGTGGATTCCGCCAAACAAAAAGCGCACATCGAAGAACTGGTGGCCAATTACAAAGACGGAAATGTTTATCGCGGGCAGGCGGTTTTCAACAGCCCGAAAGTCGGTTGTGTCACCTGCCATGCCATCGGTTACGTGGGCGGCAAAGTCGGGCCGGACCTGACCAGCATCGGAAAAATTCGGACGGAGCGAGATCTCTTCGAAGCCATCGTTTATCCGAGCGCCAGTTTTGTGCGGAGTTATGAACCGATGGTGGTCACGACCAAGGACGGCGAGGATTATAGCGGCGTGGTGAAAAAGGATGCGCCGGATGAAGTGGTGCTGGCCACGGGGGCGGTGACCGAGCAGCGGATCCCGCGCGGGCAAATCGCCGACATGCATCCGGGCAGCGTATCAATCATGCCGCAAGGCCTGGAAGAGCAGATGTCCCGGCAGGAACTGTCCGATCTGGTGGTGTTTTTGAAATCGTCACTCGGTGGCACCCATTAAAACGAAGGACCAATATGTTTAATCGATTTATTTTGTGTTGTGTCATGGTTCTGGCTTGCGCCAACACCTCCATCAGGGCGCAAGAAGCCAAACCACCGGTGCGCATCAGCGCGTGGTATTGGCTCAATTCCGCGCCGAAGGAAAGTTGGGAGGGTGATTTTCTGACCATGAAAAATCTGGGATTTACCGATGTGCTGCTCTGCTGGGGTTTGGATCTTTCCGGGATCGTCTCACGCCAAAACGAAACCAGGGAAGCCATGCAATTGGCGCACAAGGCCGGGATCGGTGTTTATCTGATCGTCTGGCAGCCGAGTGCGAATGCGCTGAAACGGTCGCCGGAGTTCATGCAGGTCAACGCGGACGGCACGGTATTGGACACATTTGACACGTTCAACCCGAAATGGCGCGCGACCCAGTGGAAGGATTATTTGCAGGACATTGCGCGGATCTATGGCAGCGAGCCGGCCATGGCCGGATATGTGTTTGATGATTCATTCGGGTCGGCCAATATTTCTTACGGCTCCTATGAAGAGAAGGCCTTTGGCAAACCGTTGCCCCGAAAACCGACGGAACCAGGATGGGACGAATGGACGAAAATGCGGCAGGGTTGGTGGGAGGATTGGGCGAAGGACACGGTCAGTTATATCCGCGAGATTGATCCGGACAAACAACACGTCATTTATCTGGAGGACATTATCAGCCGGTTCACCAATGCGAAACAACAGGCGAGCATCGGGCTGGATATAAAGCGGGTGGCGAAGCATTTCGATGCGGTCGGCGGTTACACGACGCCGACGTGGACGACGAATGTGGATTCGAGCGACAAGGTGGTGCAATTGACGAAACGAGCGATTGAGGGCGTGCAGAAGGCGGTCGGACCGGAAGCGCAAATTGTTTACACGTTTTGGTCGGCGAATATCGCCGAGGAACGGAAGCCCGGCCCCGCGATGTTTCCGACGGCATCAGAAATCCGCGCCGTGTGCGAGCAGGCGTTGCAGATGGGGGTGAAACATTTGGACATGTATGGTTATCGGATCGGGGAATTTGTCGTGCCGCGTTCCGAGTTGGCGCGGATGATGCCGCCGGAACCGGCACCGTATGTACTGACCGGACAATTTCCACAAAAGTTCATGTGGGACCGCCCGGAGATCCAGACGGAGTTGGGCAAGTATCTGCGGGGTTTGAATCAGAAGTGAGAAATTGGTGCGCGTCCTTTCACGGCAAGCGCGCCACGGCTTCCAACCGGCTGATTTCACCTGGGCCCAAATCAAGCCACCGTCTGGCCACGGCGCGGATGGCTTCCAAGTTTTCGCCACCAACTCCAATGAGGGAGTAAAAATCATGCCCCGCCACCTGATCGTCCGGCCGGGCAAACATATCCATGCCGACCGGTGAAAAATGATTGGGGTATCTTTGCAGCGAATCGGCGTTGACTTCGTTTGCTTGACTATTGAGCCAGCCAATCGGCCAATGGTCCCAGGAGGTTGAGACCCAGCCGATGCCACCGGTATCGGTGTAGGAATGATCTTTGATGCGGGTGATGTCGTGCTGATATCCGCCCGCGTCGCCCATGACGCAAAAGACATTGCCGGCGCGTTGCGGGATGACGAGCGCGACCCCAGGGGAATCGTCGAGCAATTTCCACGGGCCACCGGTGCGGCGAGGGGTACCGGCAAACACGGGGCCATCTTTTCGTTTCCAGAAGACATCGTAACGATTGGTGGAAAAAGCATCGAGGACACAGAGCGCGTGGCTCTCGCCGGTTTCGGGGACAGGTTGCAAAATGTCGAACCACAGTTTTCCTTTCGGACACATCGCGATCATTTCAATGGGTTCGCGCGCGTAACCGCGATGGTCGCCGGGCATGAGGGAGACGAAGGATTGCTTGCGCAGGATGAGTCCGTTGGGAAAGGCCCAGAAATCTTCCGTGCCGCGATAGGCCCGCTGGCCAGCCACTTGATTGACACCAAAATAGGTCCAGCGAATCCAGACGCGCTTGGGGCCGCGCTCCAGGACTTCAATAAAACTGTTGGTTTCCATGCGGCCAAAATTATTGAATAGTTCGGCCCAGCCGTCGTTGCCTTCGAAGAATTGGAAACACTGGCCCGCGCCATTGGGAAATTCAAACCACGGGCAATAGCTGCCTTCATGGGCAAAAACGAAGCGATAGGGAAGATTGGGCCAGGAAATAATGACGGCGCGTTTCGGATTTCCATCGGCATGAGGCGGACTGGGCCAATCGCCGGTGTAACCGCCGAAGACGTAGTTGGTAGATTCAGTGACAACGACCGAGGCGCGTTGGGAATGCGTGGAAGCGCACGAGGCACAAAGCAAAACGATCAAACTAAAAACTGAATGAAGGGCGAACTTTTTCATTTCCAATATTCGTCAAAAAAGCCGGCATTAAGGATTTTGCCAGGTGCCTGGGAATTGGGTGGCGTGCTGATGTCAAGTATCGCGTAGTCCGGCAGTTTGGCCACTTGGCGGGCGTTGTTCAGGTAATCGTATTCGCGGAAGGTGAAACCGCTGTTCACGACGATGTAATGTTTCGGGTTGAGTGGATTGGGATAGATAAAAACCGGGACGTAGGTGTCAGGAGGGAATTTTTTACCGTGAAGACTGATGCCTCGTGCGGACCAGCGGATGGGAAGTTTATCCGCAATTTTTGCTAGAAGTTGGTTACTGCTCGGATCGCCCCACAAAATCAGGTTGCTGGAGGCGATGTCTTCGTCGGTGATCTGCTGGTCGGTTTTGACGCGGGCTTCTCCGCGAAATTGCCGCCGCCAATGTTCGATGGCATGAGCTTGTTCGCCTGCGACCCAGGCGCCGATTTTTGGATTCATCGGTGAACCACTCGGTGTGACCATGATGAATGAGTCCATGAAGGCATCGTCAATCGGCCCTTGCAAGCCGTGACGTTTGCGCAAAATCTCATCCGGGCCGGCGACTACGCGCCAAATCCCCTGTTGTTTTCGGAAATGAACGGTCCAGGAACGATCGGTTTGTACGCGAGGCGCGGACAAGACTGTTCCGTCGAGCGTGACTTGAGGCTCGCCGACCGTATCCAACGGACAAAGACCGGCGGGCATGGACAAGGTCAGAGCGGAAACGTTTTTGGTGGTGACGTTGATTGATTTGGTGTCGGTGATTTTGGCGTCAACCAGAGCGCGTTCCCAATGTTCGCTCAGGCCGTCCACGGTGACCCAGAGCATTTGATTGTAGCGCAGGGTCCAGGTGGTGAATTTGACTTCTTTCGGAACCGGATTGCGGCCTTGCGCCATGATCGCGTCAATGCGACGAGCGACTTCTTCTTTCGCTTTCGGTTCGTATTTGTGTGCGGTTTGCGGGCCGATGATGTGGGTCAGTTCCATCCCCTCCTCTGCCAACGCTTTGGCCATCATGTCGGCGGCTTCTTTTTGGCGGTCAATTTCTCCGCTGTAGGCGACGGTCGGACAATTGAAAAGGTTTAGCGCGTAATCGGTGGCGTCGTACCAGTGCAGGAGTTTTTTCTCGTAGGGTTGCAGAGTGATGATTTCGTTTTGGAAAACTGTCAGGAAATCGGTTGTTTCGGCAAAGCCGGCACCCGGAGCGGCGGCGGCCCAAAGACCGGCGTGATGCACCGCGAAATGCCAGCAGGCCGCGCCACCCATGGAGAATCCACGGACAGCGATGCGGTTTTCGTCTATGGGATATTCTGATTGCACTGCGGCGAGGGCTTCGAAGGCATCTACTTCGCCAGCGAATTTGTTGGCGTTGCAATAGCGGCCGTAGAGATGGAGGACGAAGGTGTTGGATGGGGTGAACTCGCCGTAATTTTTTTCGCGTTGTTGGAGGAAATCAAGTTCGGTCATATTTTCGCCACGACCGTGGAACCAGAGATCGAGACGATATTGATGCGGGGAATCGGGACGGTAAGAGGACGGAACCACCAGGCCGAACGGTTGGACGGAGCCGTCAATTTTTGATTGATAGCCACGCACGACCAGACCGGTGGCGGTGCTCCAGGGACTTTTTCCGGCATGGAGTTGGACGGCGCGTTCGCGGCCTTCGGCTAAGAGAGA
>CAIYOY010000386.1 GCA_903927905.1 uncultured Verrucomicrobiales bacterium
CACCGACCACCGCCGAAGTGATCATCGAAGCGATGCAGGCTGCGAAAAAAGCCGGGGCCGTCACGTCCTTTGATCTGAATTACCGCGCCAAACTGTGGAACATTTCCGGCGGCTCCAAACGCGCCGTCGCCGTCCTCGATAAAATTATCAAAAACGTGGATGTCCTCGTCGGCAACGAGGAGGATCTGCAACTCGGCCTCGGCATTCCCGGTCCGAAAGTCGCCGCTAAATCAAAACTCGATGCCAGCGCCTTCCTTGGCATGATGAAAAATGTCCGTAAAAAACATCCGCAAATAAAAATCGTTGCGACCACTTTGCGCGAAGTTCATTCCACCAATCACCATCAATGGAGCGCGGTCGCGTGGATTGACGGCAAATCTTATCTGGCGCCGACGTGTGAATTGAACGTGGTGGATCGCGTGGGCGGTGGCGACGGTTTTGCCGCCGGATTTTTCTACGGGCTGCTGAACGGTGAAACACCGGAAGAAGCGGTCAAGCTCGGCTGGGCCCACGGCGCGTTATTGACCACCTTTCCGGGTGACACGACGATGGCCACCGTGAGCGATGTCCGCGCCTTTGCCAAAGGCGGTTCAGCGCGGATCCAACGCTGACCGTGATTGCCAGCGATCAAGCGCCGGGTTCTCCGCCCATCTGGGAAAGGGGCGACTGTTATCCCGCGAAACCCGCTGGCCATGAATACGGTTATGTGCGCGGGCAAAAACTGGTCGGCTGCACTCGCGACGAGTTGATCGCGCGTTGCGCCAAAATCCGTCTTTTCGATGCCCAACTGGTCTGGCATCCCGATTCTTTCGGCGTTGTTCCTGCCGCCAGCGTTGATTTTTTATACGATGCGCTCCGCCGTCGTTTTAAGAAAAAACTTATTTCCCAGGTTTTGCAGGGCGCGCTTATCACAATGATTCTCGGTTGGGTGGCCTGGGAGGCGATGGACAATCTCAACTATGCCGGGCTGATTCTTTTTGTCGCCTTCATCATGGGCGCGCGTCCAGCTTATTATGCCTGGAAGACATTGCGGCGATTTGACTTGGTCGGCCTGCCGGTGATGGACAACGATCCATTTTGGGTCTGGATGAGGACGCGCCGGATTCCCATGACCACGTTCACCTTCGCTGCGATTTCTTGGGTCGCGGTCAGTCAGGTGATTTTCGGTCTGGATCGTTCGGCCTATGCCGCCGCCATGGAAAAGAACGCGGTGCTGCAGGGCGATTGGTGGCGTCTTTTCACCGCTATCTTTCTCCATGCCGATCCGGTGCATTACCTGGTCAACATGCTTTCCCTTTTCGCCCTCGGCCGATTGCTCGAAGCCCTGGCGTCGAAGGCGCATTTGATCGTGGTGTTTCTGGTGGCCGCCGTCATTGGCAACATTTGCAGCGTCACTTTTTCTCTGACGCCGGGCCGTTTTGCCCTCGGTTCATCCGGCGGAATCATGGGGCTGCTTGGCTTTCTGACGGTGGTGGGTTATCGCCGCAAGTCCATTTTGCCACCGGATTTTCTCCGTCTCTTTATTTCCAACATCGTGCTGGTGGGAGTGATTGGATTGATCGGGTTTTCCGTGGTGGATAATGCCGCTCACTTTGGCGGCTTATTGGCAGGCGCCGGAATTGGCGTACTGACGATTTCCCTGGGGCAAGATTTGCCGGTGCGACCTTCGGCCACTTTCAAAATCGCCGGCCACATCGCGACTATCGCCTTGGTCGTTATTGCCCTCTTCACTTCGTGGAAGATCTACGCTCTTAAATTATCTTGAATCATTAAAAAAACCGCCGCCCTTTTTTGGAGCTTCGAATTTGAAATTTGTTTCGTGCTTCGGATTTCGTGTTTCGAGTTTGTTTCAAATAGCGTAGTGCTTCGCCACTTTGCGGATCGCCGCCGCAGCTTGCCGGATATAATCCTCATCCATCGCTTCGTTCAACAGCACTTTTACACAGGTCCTCAGAATATCCTTCGCCACCGGACAATTTACTTGAGTGTAATCCATTTTGGTCAGACCGAATTCTTTGATCGGCCAGCGACCCGCGAAGAAGCCATGTTGCTGGAACATCGGCATTTCGTAAATCAATTCCGGAATATAACCGGCGCTGACTTCCGCGCCTTCCGCTTTGACCGCCGCCACAAATTTTGTCCGGTCACAACTCAGCTTCGTTGGATCAATGCGCAAGAAATAGAGGTAATGCGTGCAACGATCCTCCGCGTCAATCTCGTGCGGATGAATTCCCGGGATGCCGGTTAATTCCTGGCTTAACAATTTTCCAAGCGAAGAACGTTTGGCGGCGATGCCCTCCAGGCGGTCGAGTTGCGCGGCGGCCACGGCGGCTTGCGGTTCGCTCATGCGATAATTCGTGGCCAGGACATGCAGGCTGTTTTTGGGATTGCCCCGGTCGGTGCCTTTGTCTGCGGCGGGTTGCAGGCGTGGGCCGAACCGTTCGTCATTGCTGCCGATCACCCCGCCATCGCCACAGGTGATTTGTTTCGTATTTTGCAGTGAAAAACACGCGATGTGACCAAAGGTGCCGACCGGTTGCCCGCGACGTTTTGCGCCCCAGGCTTGCGCGCAATCTTCGATAAGAATCAAATTGTGTTTGTCAGCGATTTGTTTGATCTCCTCCATATGGCACGGATTGCCGGAAAGATGAACCGCGAGAATCGCCTTGGTTTTCGGGGTGATGGCAGCCTCGACGGCGGCGGGATCAAGATTGTAAGTGTGCGGCTGCAAATCAGCGAACACCGGCACGGCTTGTTGATACAAAATCCCGATGGTCGAGCCGATGTCCGTGATAGGAGTGGTGATCACTTCGTCGCCGGGCGCGATGCCTGCCGCGATCATCGCGGTATGAATCGCCGCCGTGCCAGAGGAACAGTTCATGACATATTTCAACGGATGATGTTGACGGACGCGTTCCAGCAGCGCGGTGGTTTGCGGCCCGTGCCAATACAAAAGAGAGTCCTGCGAAATCATCGCGTCCAAGCGCGCTTTCTCGGGATCGCCCCAACGGACCAGTTTTCCCGGCTTGTGCTGCACGGCCTTCTTGCCACCGTTAATGGCCAGAGCATCGTCTGGTTCAGCGCCCATCAACTGGCTGGTAAAAACGAGCGCGGAAGTTGAAGCAATGAATTTCCGCCGCGAAAATGGATTGGAGTCAGTCATGCGCCTATTTTCCCTGTCGCCGATGAAAAGTAAAGCGCGTTGCCTTTGTCGGGTGCGATTGAAAATGACGGTTAGGAGCGCGGGATTGATCCCGCTTCAATGTGGCGAGCAAAGAGGCGTTTCCTTGCTGCGATGCTCTTTCCGATTTCAGGCGGAAGCGGCATAAATGTCGCGCTCCTATCGTCCATCGACCATTAGTTGATTTTTACTGGGGAGATCAGTACAGAAAAACGGCATCGGATGAGTCAGTTCCAGCCAAGAAAGCTAACTTGACCGGGGAGTCCAGAGTATCATCCGATGCCAATAGCCTTATAGCTCTAACCGTGCCAAGTTTTGAAAATATTTACATTGCCTTGTAAATAAGCGACTTGCGTGAATCTGTTTTGGGGTAGCGCAAATACGTGATAAGCAACTTATCACTTATGGTTGTTTTGGTGTCACTTTGTCTTCGTTTTTCCGATTGAACACCAAATAAAGTGTCGGCAGCACAAACAAAGTCAGCGCGGTGGCAGAAATTAATCCGCCAATGATGACCACCGCCAGGGGCCGTTGGGTTTCGGAACCGATGCCGTGGGAGAGAGCCATGGGCAGCAAGCCCAAGATCGCCAGCAGCGTTGTCATAAGCACAGTGCGGAGACGCATGGCGGCACCTTGCAGCACGGCTTCATAAGGCGGCAGTTCTTCATCCTGCAACTGAGTAAAATAGCTGACCATGACCACGCCATTCAAGACCGCCTGGCCAAAGAGCGCGATAAAACCGATGGCGGCGGAAACGCTCAAGGGAATGCCGGTGACGAGCAACGCCACAATACCGCCGATCAAACCCAGCGGCACATTGACCAGGATGAGCAGGGCGCTTTTGACGGATTTGAACGCATTGAACAGCAGGATAAAAATCATGAAAATACTGATCGGCACGATGATGGCCAGGCGTTTCATGGCGCGTTGTTGATTTTCAAATTCTCCACTCCAGGTCAAAAACCAGCCGTGGGGCAGGGCGGTTTTGGCCAGTTTCGCCTGCATGTCGGCAACCACGCTGCCCATGTCCCTTCCGCCGATGAAGATGCTGATGGCGGAAAGCCGCGTGCCGCCTTCGCGGCTGATGTTCATGCTGCCGGTGGTTTCTTTGAACTCGGCGACTTGTTCCAGCGGGATGTGCAAGCCGTCGGGTGTGTCAAGCAGAACTTTCTTCAAGCTGGCCAAACTCCGTTCAGCTTCGGGCAAACGGACCACGACACTGAAATGTTTTTCGCCTTCCCATAATTCAGTGGCGGCTTTGCCGGCCAGGCCCGTCTCAATGACATCTTCAATATCGCCGATATTCAGCCCATAACGGGCGGCGGCTTTCCGATCAATCTCGATCAAGGCCTGGGGCACTTCACCGGCGCGATCCACTTGCGCGGCGATCACCCCGCGGATATTGGCCACTTCTTTGCACATGGCCTGGGCTTTTTTGCGGAGTGCGGCTGAATCATCGCCGAAAACTTTGATCACCACCTGGCCGTCAATTTGGGAAATGCTTTCCAACACATTGTCCATGATCGGCTGGTCAAAACTGAAATCCAACCCGGGCAGCGTGCTCAAATTTTTGTTCATCTCGTCAATGAGCTGTTCCTTGGTCAAGCCGGGGCGCCATTCCGTCGGCGGTTTCAAGTCCACAAAAATCTCCGCCATGTTGATCGGTTTGGGGTCGGTGCCATCTTCCGGCCGGCCCGATTTTGAGATGACGGTTCGCACCTCGGGTGTTTTGTGGAGCAGGTCGCGCATCTGTCGGCAATATTTGCGGGCTTGCTCGGCGGAAATGCTGGATGGCAGATTGCAATTCACCCAGATGGTGCCTTCATTTAATTCCGGCAAGAATTCCGTCCCCAGTTTTGTCGCCATGGCAAGACTGACGGCGAATCCGATCAGCCCGGCGCAGATAATAAACTTCGGTCGAGCCAGCGACCATCGCAAACTGGCCACGTAGGGTTTTTTGATAAATCGCACCAACGCATTTTCTTCATGCGGAATTTTCTTCCGCAACAGGAAGAAGCAGAGCAGGGGAACCAGGGTCAACGAAAAGAGCAGTGAACCGATCAACGCGCTGGTCACCGTCCAGGCCATCGGCGCAAAAATCCGGCCCTCATGGCGTTGCAACGTGAAGATCGGGATGTGCGCCGCGATGATGATCAGCATGGAAAAGAACGTCGGCCGGCCCACTTCCACCGTGGCCAGTTCGATGGCGTTGCGAAACGTCTTTCGGTCACTGCCCGGCTTCAACTCGCCCAGCCGTCGGAAAACATTTTCCACCACGATGACCGCGCCATCCACGATGATGCCGAAATCCATCGCGCCGAGTGAAAGCAGATTGGCCGGAATACCCCGCCAGGTCAGCCCGACGAATGTGGCCAGCAGAGATAATGGAATCATGAAGGCGACGATCAGTGCCGCACGCACATTACCGAGGAACAACAACAACACGAATGTCACCAAAATCGCGCCCGTCCCGAGGTTTTCAAAAACGGTGTGCAACGTCGTGCCAATCAGCCACGTGCGGTCGTAGTAAGGAACAATTTTGACTCCTTTGGGCAGGATGGATGAATTCAGGCTCTCGATTTTTTCCTTGAGCGCGGTGAGGACTTCGGACGGATTGTCACCCTTGTGCATATCCACGATGCCGGAAACGATGTCTTCGTCGTGGTCTTGACCCATGATTCCTTCCACCGGCAGATTGCCTATGGTTACCGTGGCGATGTCCCGGACCAACACCGGCGTGCCACCGTGAGCGGAAATAACGATGTCCTTGATTTCATCTGCGGAACGCAACATGCCCACTCCGCGAATCAGAAATTGTTGCGAACCTTGGGACACTTTGCTGCCACCGACGTTGGCGTTGCCCCGGCCCAGCGCGGTGTAAAGCTGCTGCAACGTGATGCCGTAAAGGTGCATCTTGGCCAGATTCGGGTTTACTTCGTACGTTTTGACCAACCCGCCGAATGTCACGATGTCCGCCACGCCCGGCACCCCGCGCAGATTCCGGTCCACCACCCAATCTTCCAACGCCCGCAGATCGCGCGTGGAATAACCGTCACCTTTTAAGCGGTAACGAAAAATTTCACCGATGGGCGTGGAGAGCGGTTGCAATTGCGGTTGCACCCCTGGCGGCAAATCCACCCCCGTCAGCCGTTCCAACGCCTGCTGCCGCGCCTGCATGTCAGTCGTTTTTTCGTCAAACGTCAGGACGATGTAGGACAATCCAAATTGCGTGTGCGAAAACATCCGCACCGCGTGCGGCATGCCATTCAACGCCGTCTCCATCGGAATGGTGACCTGCTTCTCCACTTCTTCCGGGGCGCGACCGGGATACAGGGTGATGACATTGACCTGGATGTCGGAAACATCCGGGAAAGCCTCGATCGGCAGATGGACGAATGCGGCTATTCCGCCACCTATAAACAATATCCCCATCAGCACGATAAATAACGGCTGATGCAAGGCAAAAGACACGACTCGCTTAATCATTGGACTCCTGAATGTAGCTTTGTCGCCGCACCATCCCTGCTGGACTCGGACAGGTCGGAATGGCAATAAAAAGCCAAACTACCTACTCCGCAGCTAATAGTCGAATTGAAATTTCCGAACAATGGAGCGCGCCTCACAGGCACAGTGCCAAGACATCGCTTACAGCTTAGCGCCAAGACATGGCTTACAGTTTGCGAATATGACGCACTGGGCGCAAACTGCGGGAGCGGTCGCGTTGATGGAGGGTGCCCAAAAGATCACGGC
>CAIYOY010000387.1 GCA_903927905.1 uncultured Verrucomicrobiales bacterium
GATGAGATATTTATTTTTATCGTCGCAGTCGAGGAAACGAGGCTCAAATTCGAGTTCCGCACGTCAAAAAATTAGAGCCTCGTTACCTCGACTGCTACGATGATTGATGCGGGGACGAGCCGTCCCCGCTCCTATTTCGCCGTATAATATTTCTTCGTGTAATCCTGCACCATGCGCCAGGTGTTGTATTCTGGCACTAATGTGGCCATGGCTTGGCGGATGCGTTGAATCCAGGCGCGCGGGATGCCGTTGGCGTCGCGGTCGAAGAAGGCGGGGATGACTTGTTCGGTCAGGGCCTTGAAAAGGTTGGCGCTGTCGTTGCGGTCCTGTTCTTCGATGGAGGCGGGATGGGTGTCGTCGCCGATGGAGAATCCGTTTTGGCCGTTATAGCCTTCGCGCCACCAGCCGTCCATGATGCTGAGATTTAAACAGCCGTGGCAGCCGGCTTTTTGGCCGCTGGTGCCGGAGGCTTCGAGGGGACGGCGCGGATTGTTCAACCAGACATCGCAGCCGGAGACCATTTGGCGCGCGACGTGAACATCGTAATTTTCGATGAAGACGAGGTGGCCTTTGAGTTCGCTGTATTTGCTGAGGTGGATGACGCGCTGGATGTAGCGTTTGCCTTCGTCGTCGCGCGGATGGGCTTTGCCGGAGAAAATAAATTGGACGGGACGTTTGGTGTCGTTGACCAATTTCACGACGCTCTCGAATTGATCGAAGATCAGCGGGGCGCGTTTGTAGGTGGCGAAGCGGCGGGCGAAGCCGATGGTCAAAGCATCGGGATTAAGCAATTGATCGAAGGCGATGAAATCGGATTGCGTCAAACGCTGGCCCTGAAGCAGGAGGCGGCGGCGGGCGAATTCAATCAGTTCGCGGCGGAGTTTGTAGCGCAAGGCCCAGATTTCTTCGTCCGAAATAAAATTTGGATCGGTGATCCGTTTCCAGAATTCAACGGAGTTGACTTCTTTTTCAAAAGAGGCGACCGGGTTCTTGGACCAATATTGGGTGGTCTCACTGGCGGAAGCATCGGGCGTAGTGTGGGTGCTGGAAAGTTTGCGCTGCCAAAATCGGCGCACGGGGCCTTTCATCCAACCCATCAGATGAATGCCGTTGGTGATGTGACCGATGGGGACGTCCTCGACTTTTTTATCCGGCCAGAGGCATTGCCACATGTGGCGACTGACCTGGCCGTGCAATTCGCTCACGCCATTGGCGGCGCGGGAAAGTTTCAGGCCCAGAACGGTCATGCAAAAGGTTTCTTGCTCATCCTGCGGACGCACCCGGCCCAAGCCCATCAATTCATCCAGCGAAATTTTCAATTGCCCCGGCATCTTCATCAATGCGTAGCCCATGAGATCTTTGCCGAACCGGTCGTGTCCCGCCTCCACCGGGGTGTGGGTGGTGAAAATACATTGCTCATGCGTTTTCGCGCGCGCGTCATCGAACGAGGCTCCGGCGGCAATTTTTTCGCGCATCAATTCGAGCGTGAGAAAGGCCGCGTGGCCTTCGTTCATATGATAGGTGGAAGGCACCACGCCAAGCATCCGCAACAACCGCACCCCGCCGATGCCGAGCAAGACTTCCTGCATGATGCGCATGGTGTTATCGCCGCCATAGACGCGGCGGGTCAATTCGCGATGATGCTGGGAATTTTCCGGCAGATTTGAGTCAAGCAGATAAACTTTGACGCGGCCGACGTTCACGCACCATGCCCGGAAATAAACATCCGCCATGTCTATCTCCACTTTGGCGATCACGGGCTGTCCCTTGTCGTCCAGCACCGGCACGATGGGCAGGTTGGCCGGATTTAAAAGGGTGTAATATTCCGTCTGCCAATTGTCCTGATTGATGAGTTGCTGAAAATAACCTTCACGATAAAACAAGCTGATGCCGACAAAACCAATATCAAGGTCGCTGGCGGACTTGGTATGGTCGCCGGCCAGGATGCCCAAACCGCCGGCGGCGATGGGCAGCGTTTCATGAAAACCGAACTCGGCGGAAAAATAAGCCACGGGATTTTTGATCAGAGCTGGTGCGTTTTGGCGGCCCCACGTTTGCTGGTCGCTCATGTAGGCGTCAAAATCCTGCAAGACCTGATGGACGCGGCGGGCGAATTCTGCATCCTGCAGGCGCACACGAAGCTCGTAGTCGGAGACTTCTTGCAAGACCGCGACGGAGTTGTGATAAAGGTTTTGCCAGCAGCGGGGGGAAAGTTCAGAGAAAATTTCCTGGGCACCCTGGTTCCAGGTCCACCAGAGGTTATGGGCCAGTCGGTGAAGACTGGCGATGATTTCAGTAAGTTCAGTTGTCGGCAGCGGTTTTGCGCTCATGTGGGGAAAGCCTAGTCGCGAGTGAGGCGGGCGGCAAATAAAATTCAGTTTGCCGAGGCGCGACTAAATGAGAGAATCACCATGTGCGGATGAAAAAGAGCTTATCAACAGTCATCATTTTTGGGATTTTACTGCCCCATTGCTGGTCGGCAGAAATCACCAATCCCCCGCTCCAACAGGTTTCGGCCGATATTTTCCAACTGGGCCAAATCCGCCTCGACAAGAAGCTCAAGACCATCCAGTTCCCGGCCCAACTCAATATGACGAACGGGTTGATCGAGTATCTTCTCGTCACGACCAAAGGGAAAACGCATGAGAGTCTCCTCAAAACTGAAGTGGAACCTTATCAAATCCATCTCGCCATGCTGCTGCTCGGAGTCAAAGGCATCGCCGCTCCTGAGACCAACGCCACAGCGATCCAGCCGTTCCACGTCAATCAACCCGGTGTTCGCCGCCCGATCATCGCCGGTGATCCATTTACCATTCAATTCACCTGGCAAGTCGGCGGAGAAAAAACTTCCGCCGCCGAAGATTGCATCACGGATTTGACCACCAAAAAATCCGCCAGTCGCGGCCCATGGAGTTATAATGGCTCGCGCGTCGTTAATGGCGCGTTTCTCGCCCAAGGGGAAGGTTCGATTGTCGCCATGGTTGACGATTTTGATGCCATGGCCAACAACCCACGCCTGAATCATGACAATGATCAAGTCTGGGAAATCAATACCAGCCACTTGCCCCCCGCTAATATCCCGATTATCGTAACATTCAAATTGGAGACAAATAAATGAAGGCAAAAATCGCAATATTATTTCTGGCCACTTGGCAAACGCTCAACGCCGCCCCAACCGTTCCCCTCGCCCAGCCGGACATCTCCTTTCGGCATGAAATCCAACACGCCATTGATCAGGGATTGAACTGGCTTAAAGATCATCAGAACACCAATGGCTCGTGGTCCAGCACCGATCATCCGGCGGTCACCGCTCTTGCGCTCAGCGCTTTCATGGGCGATCCGGTCAGCCAACCACCCGCCGAAACCATCAAGCGGGGTTATCAACTCATCCTTTCCGATGTCAAACCGGACGGCAGCATTTACAACAAGGGCCTGCAAAATTACAACACTTCCATCTGCCTGATGGCGCTACTCGCCGCGCACAACCCTGATTACGACACTTCTGCGCGTCAGGCCCGTCATTGGCTTTTGACTCAGCAAGTGGATGGTGGAGTAGGTTACGGCGATCATGGCCCGCACTCGGACATGAACAATACCTTCACCGCCCTTCAAGCACTTTATTACAGCAAGCAACTTGACCAAGATAAATCCGACAAAGCCAAAGACCTCGACTGGCCTGCCGCAATCAAATTTATTCAATCCTGCCAAAATCCGAACGGCGGTTTCATTTACGCGCCGACAGAAAGCAAAGCCGGTTCCGAAACCAACGCCGCCGGGAAAGTAGCCCTCCGCTCCTATGGTTCCATCACCGAGGCCGGGCTTCTCAGCTACATCTACGCCGACCTCAAACACAACGATCCCCGCGTCACTGCCGCCTTCGAGTGGCTCCGACAAAATTACACCCTCGCCGAAAACCCCGCGATGGGCCAGCAAGGCTACTACTATTATCTCCACCTCATGGCCAAGGCGCTGAACACGTACGGCGTGGATCAGCTTGAGCTAAAAAACGGCGCTAAAATAAATTGGCGCCAAGACCTCGCGATGAAACTCATCAATCTCCAAAAAGCCGACGGCTCCTGGGCCAACGACACCGGCCGTTGGTGGGAAAAGGACCCGGCTCTCGTGACCGCCTATTCGGTCATGTCCTTGGAAATTGTGTATCGCGGATTGTAAGAGGCGGTTTCGGCCTTGCACCGATAAGACAAATCTCTTATCTTACACCCATGAAAGTTCAGGAAATAAAAGAACTGGTCGAGCGGCAACCATTCCGACCTTTCGCCATCCGCTTGAACAATGGCGCACAATACAACTTTACTGAAACCCGCAATGTGGGTGCGCCTAAAGACTACCATTTGATCATCTACTTCGGTGACTCAGAATCCGTCCGCATAGACACAGACAGCATTGTTGAGATTATTGAAAAATAATTTTGGCGACCGATAGGATCGTCAGACAATTGACATCTCCACCGGTTGCGGCAAAATTCCCCTCTATGCAACGCGTTCTTACTGCTTTGGTCCTCTTTCTCTCACTGACCACTCACGCCGCTGACTGGCCCAATTATCGCGGGCCCAATCATGATGGCATTTCCACTGAGACCGGTTGGAAAACCACCTGGCCCGCCGAGGGTCCCAAGCGTCTTTGGAAAGCGACCGTCGGCACCGGTTTTTCTTCTGTCAGTGTGAGCGAGGGGCGGGTTTGCACGATGGGCAACAGCAATAACCAGGACACCATCTGGTGCTTCGACGCGGAAACAGGCAAAGAACTCTGGCATCATAGTTATCCCTGCCCCACCGACCCGAATCTCTTTGAAGGCGGCCCAACGGCCACGCCTGCCATGGTGGACACTCGAGTGTTGACCCAGAGCCTGGTGTACACTTTGAGTCGGCGGGGGGACGTTTTTTGCATTGAGGCAGCGTCGGGAAAAATCGCCTGGACCACCAACGTGGCCAAGGCTTTGGGATTAAAAATTCCCACGTGGGGTTTCGCCGGCTCGCCACTTTTTATTGATACTAGATCGACGGGTGGGCCCATGAATTTATATCTGAATGTCGGCACGGCGGGCGTGGCCCTGGATGGCTTCAACGGAAAGATTGTTTGGAGCAGTGGGGCGAAAGCCTCCGGCTACACCACCCCGGTCCCCTGCTCTTTTGCCGGCCAGCAAGCCATCGCCTTGTGCAACGCTTCCGACGTCGTCGCCCTCGAAATAAAATCCGGCAAGCCACTCTGGCAATATCCGTGGAAAACTGATTATGACATCAACGCCGCCGACCCCGTCATTGAAGCCGACAACGTCTTTGTTTCCTCGGGCTACGAGCATGGTGCTGCCCTCCTCCAAATCCACGACGACCAGCCACCCTCCCTTGTCTGGCAAAACAAAAACATGCGCAACCAGATCAGTTCGAGCGTTTTGTTTGAAGGCCATCTCTACGGCATGGATGGCAACAACGGTCACGACATCACCCTCAAGTGCGTTGAGTTCAAGACGGGAAAAATTCTCTGGAACCATCAAGGCTTCGGCACCGGCACGTTGATGATGGCCGACAAAAAGCTGATCATCCTCGGCGACAAAGGCGAGCTGGCCGTGGCCGAAGCCTCGCCCGAAGCGTTCAAACTGATTGCCCACGCCCAGATACTTGGCGGCAAATGCTGGACCGTTCCGGTTCTGGCCAATGGGCGAATTTATTGCCGGAATGCCAAAGGGGATTTGGTTTGCCTGGATGTCAAATAACTTCGTTCCGCGCGAACACGAATTCCGCCACGGGTTGGCCGTTGATCAAGTGTTCCTGAATAATCCGCTCCAATACAGCCGGTGAACAGGAGCGGTACCAGACTGCTTCCGGGTAAACCACGGCAATCGGCCCTTGGAGACAAACGCGCAGACAATTGGCCTTGGTGCGAAAGACCAGTGGCTTTGGGCCGACCAGATTTAACTCCTTCAAACGTTTCTTGAGAAACTCCCATGATTCCAGACCGGCTTCTTTGGTGCAGCACTTCGCCTCTGTCTGGTCGGCGCAGAGAAAAATGTGGCGGGTGTATTGTTCCAATCCCAGCGACTCCACCATCGCTTGCAATTCAGGCTCAAGATTATTCATTCTAGCTTTTAGCTTTCGGCTTTCCCCCGACCTCCATGCCGACCAGACAGACATCATCGCTAAACTCGTGATTGCCGGAAAACTTTTGCACCGTGTCAAGCAACGCATCAAATAATTCCGCGCAACCGAGACCGCTGTTCTTGCGCACCGCTTCGAGCAGCAACGTCTGACTGAACTGCTCATTGTTCGGTCCTTCCACGCCATAAAGTCCATCGGTGTAAAGCATCACCATATCGCCCGGAGCAACCGCCCGGACGACGCTGGGGTAAACAGAATTCTCAAACAAGCCGAGGGCGGGACGCGATTTGCCGTCGGTGTTTTTCAATTGTTCCACTTCGCCGGTCTTCCGGTGGATCAGGAAAGGTTTTGGATGCCCGGCATTGGCATAGACCATTTCTCCCTTCTCCAGATCCATCACCAGATAAAAGGCCGTGGTGAACAACGGCGTCCCGGACTGTTGCAGAATGGTCCGCAGATCCCGGTTGATCCGGGTCAATAAATGTCCCGGATCATCCGCGCTTAACCGCAATTCCTCGACCAGCCCGCGCACCATCGTCGTGATCAGGGCCGAACGCACCCCGTGCCCCATCACATCACAGATGAACAATCCGGCCTTGTTCTGTCCCAGCGGCAGCACATTGAAAAAATCGCCCCCGACCTGCCCGGTCGGCTTGTAACGATGGCAAAACCGCAATTCGCTTTCTTCCGGCGTGGAGCCGAGCGGAAAAGAGGGATATTGTTGGGGTAAGATGGCCAGTTGAATTTCCCGCGCCATCTTCAGATCGTCCTCCAGGATCTCATTCTTCTTCCGCAGCTCGGCCTGACTCTTGGCCAATTCCGCCGTTGCCAGGCGTTCCCGTTCCTCGGCCTTCTTGCGAATGGTGATGTCTCGAAAAACACTCAACACCAGCGGCTTGCCTTCTTCCAGTTCAATGAACGAATTCGACAACTCCAGATCCACCGCCACGCCTGACCGGAAAACCACGTGCCTTTCAATCTGGCTTTCAATCGTCCTTTCCGCCACTCGCTGCTGGTATTTTTGCATCATATCGGCCAGGCCTTCCACCTCCGAATACATGACGGTGAACGGGCGACCCAGCATCTCTTCCGCCTTCATCCCGGTGATCCGGCAATAAGATGGATTGACCGCCAGGATGGTCCCCTGATCATCAGTCAAACGCATTCCATCGGTGGAATTATGCCAGACGGAACGGAACCGTTTCTCGGAAAAAAGCATCTTCTCCTCCGCTTCTTTCCGAGCCGTGATGTCTTCCACCATCCCCTCGTAATAAATGATCTTCCCCCGGCCATCGCGGACCGCGCGGGCATTCTCCGAAATCCAGATGATGGTCCCGTCCTTGCGGTAAATTTGTGATTCGAACTCCCGCACCTCTCCTTTTTCCTGCATCAATTTGACAAAGTCGGTCCGCCGCTGCGCATCCACATATAAACGCTTGGCGATGTCCGTCAGGCTCGACATCAATTCTTCCGCCGAATTGTATCCGTAAATCCGCGCGAGCGCTGGATTCACGCTCAGATAAGTTCCTTCCGGTGAGGTTTGAAAAATTCCCGCCACCGAATTCTCGAAAATCCCGCGAAACTTTTCCTCGGCTTTCAACACCGCCCGTTTCGACTCGGTCCGTTCCATCGCATAAATGATCGCCCGCGAAATCACCTGGCCATCCACCCGCCCTTTCACCAGATAATCCTCCGCCCCGGCGTGAACCGCCGTGATAGCCATGGTCTCATCGTCCGAACCGGTCAAAATAATAATGGGAATATCGTGGGAGTGCGCCCGGATGCCCCGGAACGAATCCATCCCCGTACTGTCATGCAGCGTCAAATCAAGCAGCACCACGTCAATCCCTCCCTGGTCCAGACATTTGATGCCATCCGCCAGCGAAGGGACAGATTCCAGGTGGAAATGGACGGCGTTGACCTTTTGCAGGCTCCGGCCCAGCAGAAGAACATCGTCCGCATCGTCTTCCACCAGCAAAATTTTGATGTTTTGAATATCCATTGTCTTAGTCCCGGCTGATTTGCAGCCAATTCACACCTACCACTGGATATGGCAAATGGGAAGGGAATTTGAAGCGAGCACAAAAGTGAGGCGCACCTTGACATCCGCGCCATTTCGAGCCAGCGAACCTCCTCTCCCCAACCCTCTCCTCCATCCGATGGAAGAGAGGGAGAAGATTCTGTCATGGCACGGGTAGCGAGTTGCGCCCCAAAAGTGATGAGCCATGGCGCAGAAAATTTTTTGCTGGCTCACCTTGTTTTGGCTTGTTCTACCTTGTTTTACCTTGTTCTGGCTGGTTTTGCCTTTACGTAAGGGGAAAATTAAATTCGAAATCCGAAAATCGAAGCACGAAACAATTTTCAATGAAAGAAAACTGAAATAAAGAAACGGGAAAGATTGACCAGCCCCGGTCAAAGGAGGCGGCATTGGAGTCAGCGTTGTCGCAAAATATATCTGGTTTTTATCCATGCGGGCAGTTTGGCAGGAAATGACACGGTTGTCGTGTACACCATGGACACTATTCCCATATTTCTCACCGTTCGCTTAAATTCTCAGAGAAAGATGTGCAAGATAAAGCCACGGGCACAACTTGACCCACCCTCAACCAACAGCCGCTTTCAACTGCGCCGCCCGCCCTGGACCACTCCGTTGTAACGCCATTTGCTCGGTCACGTTCCAATGTTCGCGCTTCCATGGATTCTTGACCGATCCCGCAGCCCCACCGGAGCCGTTGCCAGCAGCACCGCCGCCAGCGTTTGATTCAAACAAGTGAGGAGTTTCCGTTGCTTGCGCGTTCACCCACTCCTCCAAAGTCAAAGGCGCGACGCCGTCTTTGCCGACGCGCACCGTGTTCCCGTCGTTTTCAAAAGCCGTGGGAACACCGTTCACCAGCTTGAAAACATTCCGCGCCCGAGCCGTGATGTCAGGAATTGCCGACGCCCGCAGCCCGCGTTTACTCGCCGTCACCACTACGCCCTGATCAATCTGAATTGCCACCAGTCGAGAACTCAGCGCATCGCGCTCCGAAGTCACCGTGGACAATTTCCCTTCCATTTCGCCCTTCAATGCACGCACGCGCGTTTCCAAAACTTTGTCGAATTCGCCCGCCTTCAATTGCTGCGCTTCCTCCAGCCGGCGCTTTTCTTCCGACAAAGAGCGCACGGCGTCAGGATCAATCCCTTCAAAGCGTTTCTTGTGGTCATCCAGTTGCCGGAGCAGCGCGATGTTGTTTTGGCGAAATTCATCCAGCTTCGTTTTGTCGGCGGCACCGTCCGCGTCCAATTGCCAGGCACCATCACGCTCCGCGTAAAAGGCCAGATGTTCCGCCGGAATCTCTTCCTTCTTTTGATACTTGAATTTCAGTGGCATAAATTTTCCGAAACCTTACACCCTGTTTTTCGAAAAATTGCGCGGCGGGTATGCGGCGTGAAATTTGCCACGAATGGAGACACACCCGTTGCGAATCAGGATGTGCCGTCGCGCAGAAAATATTTTCAAAAAAGATTTGACGGGTGTTAGTGAAAACCAAATCCACCAGCGTCCTGGCACACTAACCGGCCCGAAATGGGCCAAAGATCGCCTTGACGCCATGCGAACCGGGATTAAACCTTGATGAGTGAGCCTGAATGAAAACAATTCTCCTTTGCCGCGCCAGCGTCAAAAAAGCAAATTGTTATCATTTAAACAAGGCATGAGGACGAAATTTCAATTGATGGCGGTCGCGGTCTGCTGCGTCGGGATGGCGGCCGGGGCGTCGGCCAATACGAATCTGATGGCGAGGCTGGAGAATTCGCTGAAGGCAGCGCGGGAGGCGACGAATGTGGAAATCGCTTTCTCAGACAAGGTGGAGATCCGCAGCCCGGAGAAGCTTAAAAGCCTCAAATCGGAGATTGGCTTTTTCTGGCGGATGTTCCAATTCACGTACTTCGCCTCCGGAGAGAAATTCCATGCCTTTACCACCGACGTAGTCGGCAGCTCGACCAACCTTGTCGGCCCTTCGGAGACGGGTTATGACGGCTTGCAATACCGCATTTACCACCAGCAAAAAAACCGGATGGTCAGAGAATCGGTGCGCAATCCGAAGCAGGGCAATTATGATCAAAGCCCCTTAAGTCCGCTGGTCGCGGCGCTGCGTTTCCTGGCACGCCGAACGGATGACGGGTTTCCGAACATTTTGATGTTTACGGAAGTCAGGACGGGGAACGTGCGGGACGGGCTGGGCATGGAGATCAAAAGCATCGACCAAGGCGTGATCACGGCGGAGGTGAGATCAAGCTGGCATGGAAAAAATTCGGAACGCTGGGAGGTCGTGATAGACGAGGCTGGCGATTCATTCAAGCCCAGGATGCTGCGCCAGATCATGAACGAAAAAACGCTTTTGACCATGAGCCTGACGGATTATACGAACATCGGTTCGTATGAGTTCCCCTCGCGCATATCCGTTTATCAAACGTCTTATCCGCCGAAAAATCCGCCCGAGGTGCAGATGAGCAATTATGTCGAATTGATTTCGGTAAAATCGCCGATCCTGATTGCGGACTCAGAATTCCGGCTCTCAGAGCAAGAGAAGAAAGCTGGAAGCATCTGGAACTGGGATAATAAAGATTTTGTCGATGCCTCCGGAAAAGCCATACCAAGGGCGCCACGACCAAAGCGCGAGCCGATTTATGATGAAAACGCGGATGGGCAGCAGCAACTTGACGCTGCGCTGGATACCGCGAAGAAAGCGCACAAGAACGTGTTCATCGAGTTCGGGGATAACCACTGCTCCTGGTGTTACAAACTGCATGACCTGCTGACGACCAATGCCGAGGCCCATGCAGCCTTGGAAAAGTCCTATGATTTCGTGTTGATTGACGCGAGCAACGAGAGGAACCGGAAGGTGGAAACAAAGTATGGCAACCCGGAGTTCGGGTGGCCAATGGTATCCGTGCTGGACGGAGACGGGAAAGTGCTGGTGGTACAGGATACTGGAAAAATGGTGGAAGACAATGCGCCGCGACCGGATGCAAACAAATGGATGGCATTTTTGAAGACTTGGGCGCCGAAGGAATAGGTTGGTTTTATTGCGAATGAATCAGTTATGATTCTCGCCGCCTAATTCTCCCCACCACCACTCTGTCCCCATGAAGCCTGTTGCAGCGGTGGCGGCGGCGGATTCTTTTTGATCAATTCCATTTCTTCGGCGGCGCTCCGCCCCGGAGGCAGCACGCTCCCGCGTTCCATCTGGTGCAGCACCGTGTCCAGGCTGATGGCAGAAGATTGCCACGCCACCACCAACGCCTGAATTTCCTTGCCCGTCAGCCGGACAATATCGAAATCCCGATTCAGCGCAATCAGCACATCGCCGCCCGAAACTTCGTCAGGATGTTCCTCAGTGGAATGCCACCAATAAATCCAGCGCAACGCCTGATTCAGAGACTTTGACACCGCCAGCCGAAATCTCAACCTCTGCCATCCACGCCTCTTTATGAGATGGTTTCTAGAATTTGAAATCGCAAATTTGAAATTTCAAAAATCGTTAAGAAAAAGAAGGTTTTTTTTGGCAGCTTTTCCTTTAAAGGGACTTTTGCAGAGATTTCCATTGAGGGCATATGTGGCCACTGTCCTTGTTTAAAGAAAGGGAAAAACCTCACCTCACCCCAGCCCTCCACTGCCATTTAGTTAAGGATCAGAAGACAGATTTTTTAAGGTGGCGCTGATAATGATAAGAACGGTGCAAAGAGGGTGGACGTCTGCGCCTTTCTCTTTTGCGGACAGCGAC
>CAIYOY010000388.1 GCA_903927905.1 uncultured Verrucomicrobiales bacterium
CCCGCAGGGACGACCGGAAACTTCTGCCGTCCCTGCGGGACTTGGGATTTGGACGGATTCATCCCGGCATTGAAATGCCGGGCTATTTTCAAGTGTCCCTCCGGGACAAAGAGGAAAAGCGCCAGGTATCATGGAGAATTTTTAATGCGTCTGCCCTGGTCTTGAGTATGGACGCACTTGCAATTTTTCCGTTCCTACGCCACTCTCGTGCCGTGACAAAGCCTTTGGCTCTGATTTATTATTTCTATCTTCTGCCTGGCAGCCAGATGGCCGCCAAGTTGCAGGAGCTGGGGTATCGTGTGCAGACGGTGCCGGACCTCGGTGCCCTCAAAGAAATTGCGGAAACGGAAAAACCGCTGGTGATCCTCATGGAAATTCTCGGGCAAAAGGATTCCTGCGCGGAGATCTTCAAGTTGAAGAATTATCCGATGACTTTTCACATCCCCATCCTGGCTTTTTCTTTGAAGCACGATCCCGAGTTGCAAAAAGCCGCCACCACCGCCGGAGCGTCCCTTCTGGCCAGCAGCGAAAATTTGCTGGTGCAACTGCCGCAATTGCTCGAACAGGTGTTGCAGTTTGACGACCGGGAACACCCCGCCATTCCAAGCAATTAATCATGCCGATGCCGACCATTAAACTTGATCGCGGCATTCACGCGATGCACCTGTTTTATCGCGTGGATCGTGTCCGCTGGGCGCAATTGGCCGCCGGTGAATCGGCAAAGTCGCTCACGAAATTGGAAGCCCTCTGCACCGCGAACGCCGCCACCTCGCATCCCAATCTCAAGACCTACACCAATGTCGGCGGCAAAGCTGATCTTGTGTTCTTTTTCCTCGCGGCGGAACTGGGGCAGATCAGTCAAATGCACCGTGACATCGAAGTCTGTTTTCCCGCTGGAATTTTGCAGCCGGTTTATTCTTACCTTAGTGTGACCGAGTTGTCCGAATACATGTCCACCGAGGCTGACACCAAGAAAACTCTCGAAGAAGAAAAGCTCGAACCCGGCACCGAGGCTTACGACAAGCGCGCCAAAGAAATCAACGATCGCCTGAAACATTACGAGCAATATCGGCTCTACCCGGAATTGCCCGATTGGGAAGTAATGGCCTTCTATCCCATGAGCAAACGCCGCAGCGGCGCGGATAATTGGTACACCCTCGATTTCGACGCCCGCAAAAAATTGATGGGTGGCCATGCCCGTGTCGGACGCAAATATTCTGGACGGATTTCGCAGTTGATCACTGGTTCCACTGGATTGGACGATTGGGAATGGGGCGTGACACTGATGGCCCATCAAGTGGATGCGCTAAAAGATATCGTTTACGAAATGCGCTTCGACGAAGTCAGCGCCAGATACGGCGAATTCGGCCCTTTTTACGTCAACATGCGTTTGTCGCCCAAAGACCTTTGGGCGCATTTGCATTTGTAATTTACATAATATTTGTGGCATCCCTCAGTCTTCACCGAACCTTAATTCGGATTTCCCCATATTAATCTCATTTTAAAAAGTTCAAAATTGGAGATTCAGCCGGCGCAAAACGTCGGATCTCCTGCCAAAATTCATCTTTTTGGGATTGAAACATTGGCAGCCAGGTAACCTTGCCATCGGCAGCGGCATAAATCCTAAGATATTGCAGTTTGACGAACCAAAATGGCCGGACTGCTTTCATATCACGCCAACTGACAAAGCGATTCACTCCCCAAGAAGAATAGCCATAAATCCCATCGGCCGAAAAACTCACCGGATTGCGGAAGGAAATCAGCCATGCTAGACCAAAAGAAAACATCACATCAAATACCATTGAATCCGCCCATGCTTTCAAATTAACGTGCCATCCATCAATCATTAAAATTATGCTTGAGGCCCCGACCATGCTAAACGTAAAAATAAATGCAAATATGGGCGTGATTGCCGCTCTGAATTTCTTGGAATCAGATGGCGGTTTAAGGCTCATAACAAGTGTAATAACTATTTAATCTTTTTGACATCTACTACTTTATATCCAACCCCGCAAAAACGCTCTCCAGCGAATTATTCAACGGCTCATCCTTCTTCGGATTTAAAATCCGTTTCAAATAATCCACCGCATCCGGAATCGTTTTGATCGACCGCGGCAAGGTCGCGCCACAGGCGTTAGCATGTCCCCCACCTTGCAATTTCTCCGCGATCTTTAGGGCTTCACCGCCACGGCTGCGCAGGCTGACGACGACGGCGTTGTTGGCTTTGCGGAAGAGGGTCATCAAGATCGGGTACGGCGTCGAACCGCTTTCCAGGATCTGATGGACGATCAAATTATTATTGCCCACGACGGTATCTACATAACCGACGGTCGGGCTGATCTCTTCCACGTTGCGCTTGCTCCACTCGAAACCGATGGGGTCTTCGATGCGGCGTTTCACTTCCATCACTTCGAGGAGTTTGTGGTTGAGCAGGCTTTCCAATTGGCCGTCAATGAGCGCGTGGAGATTCCAGAATTGGTAGGTCTTCACGAGGTTGGCGTAATCGTTGGCTGTGACGAAATCGGGATCGGTGTCGAGGAACAGATCGGAGACGTTGTTCAGGTGGACGAGGCGGTCGAGTTCGGGCGAGCCGATGCCGTGTTGTTTACACAATTCGTAACAGAGGAGGCCGGCGGATTTTTTGATGTCGTGGATGAAAATACATTCCTTGGCGGGGATGTCGGTGGCGTGATGATCCACGATGAGCCAGTCCGGTTTGTCGAGGCGGGCTTCGAAATTGAGGTCGCAGACCCAGGCGGATTTTTCGCGGAGGTCGCGGAGTTTCCAGTTGTTGTAATGGAAGGCTTCGAGGGGGACGTCGGTTTGGAAAAGGTGCTTGGCGAGACGTTGCAGGAGGATGCCGGAGACGAGACCGTCGAGGTCGCTTTCGTGAGTTAAGATGACTTCAGGCTTCGGCAAATTTTCCATCGCGTGGAAAATAGCGCAGAGGCACCACAGTGGCCAGAAATCAATTTTTCACGAGCCAGCGGTGGGCCATCTGATCATTATCCTTGCTTAAAGAAAGGAGGAACCTCACCTCACCCCGGCCCTCCACTGCCATTTAGTTAAGGATCAGAAGACAGATTTTTTAAGGTGGCGCTGATAATGATAAGAACGGTGCAAAGAGGGTGGACGTCTGCGCCTTTCTCTTTTGCGGACAGCGAC
>CAIYOY010000389.1 GCA_903927905.1 uncultured Verrucomicrobiales bacterium
ACATCATCGGACCGGATTTGGTTAAGAGAACGTTTTGGTTCTTTGCCACGATTTTCATCTTCATTCTGTTTTGTAATTGGTTCGGGTTGATTCCCGGAGTCGGCACGGTCGGCTGGCATGTGACCTATGCTGGCGGAGCCGAAGAATTTAAACCGTTGCTGCGCGGTGCCAACGCCGATTTGAACATGACCTTTGCCATGTCCATGATCTTCTTCGTTTGCTGGACCTATTGGGCGCTCAAGTCGAACGGCCCGGGCGGTTTTATTATGCACATCTTCGGGCCTAAAGGCGAAACCGCCGGGGTGATGAAAGTTTTGATGATCGTGGTTTTCGCCATTGTCGGCGTTCTCGAAGTGGTTTCCATTTTGTTCCGTCCCGTTTCGTTGAGCTTCCGTCTTTACGGCAACGTTTATGCCGGTGAAAGCATGTTGGAAGCGATGCAGCACGTCGTGCCTTCGCTCAACTGGCTGGTCCCGATTCCGTTCTATTTTCTCGAAGTGCTGGTCGGACTGGTCCAGGCCCTGGTGTTCATGTTGTTGACGGCGGTGTTTACGCTGCTGATCTGCACCCATGATGAAGGCCATCATCCGGCGCACGAACATTAACAATTTCGGCGGTCTGACCGTGTTAAATCGCGGGGGCGGCTGAGAAAAGCAAAGAAAGTAAATATATATGACACATAATATGCTGGCCCAAGCGGCGACGGAAGTCGCCAAAGGCATGAGTGGTAATATTCACATCGGTTTGGCGGCGCTTGGCGCGGCCATCGGCGTGGGTCTGATCGGCATGAAGGCTTCGGAAGCGGTCGGGCGCAATCCCGGCGCGGCCACGAAGATTCTCGTGCAAGCCATTCTGAGCACCGCCTTCGCTGAAGGTATCGTGTTCTTCGCCATTTACCTGGCGAAAGGCCAATAATCATGCGCGGAGCCTTCATCGGCTCCGCGCTTCAATTTTTATACGGAAGTTATGAATCACTTTGTAATGACGGCCAATATCGGCACCGACCTGCAGCAAGCCGCGCAGGACACGGCGAAAACATTCGGGTTCAACACGCCCGCGTTCATCGCCCAGTGCATCAGCTTTTGCATCGTCGCGTTCCTCCTGCATCGCTTCGCCTACAAGCCTATCCTGCAATTGCTGGAACAGCGCAAGAAGCTTATCGCCGATGGCTTGGCCAACGCCGAAAAAATCAAAGCCGAACTCGCTCGCACCGAAGCCCAGCGTCTCGAAGTTTTGGACAAAGCCAACACCACGGCCAACAAATTGATTGAAGAAGCCCGCACTGCCGCCGCCCGCGTGCAGGAAAAAGAAACGCAGAAGGCCATCACCGCTGCGGAACAAATCATTGTCAAAGCCCGTGAAGCCGCCGCTGCCGATCATGCTCGCATGATGGCCGAGTTGCGCGCTGAACTTGGCCGTCTCGTGGTGAATACTACCACCAAAGTCAGTGGCAAAGTTCTGAATGCGGATGACCAACGCCGCTTGGCCGAAGAAGCCAGCCGTCAATTAGCCGCTTAATCGCCGAATGAAAATCACCAAGCAAAATCGTCGCGAAGCCAAAGACCTTTTCCGGGTCTATCTGGTGAATGGCATTATGGACGAAGCGCGCGTCAACCAAGCGGTGGATGCCGTGCTGGCTGGTCAGCCGCGCGGTTATCAGGGGACGCTCTCGCACTTTACCCGTTTGATCAAACTTTACCAGGCCGAGCACAGCGCGCACATCGAAAGCGCTGCGGCGCTCGCACCGGAACAACAGGAACAATTCAAAGCGTCTCTTGTGCGCAAACATGGCGCTGGTTTGACTTTTTCCTTTCAACAAAATCCCGCCTTGTTGGGCGGCGTTCGCATCCAGGTCGGCAGCAATGTCTATGACGGCAGCGTTCGTGGCCGGCTTGACGCACTCCAGGACAGTTTTAAAGCATAACCAATTTCCAATTTATCTATGAGCAACCTCTTGCAAGAAATCGAAGCGAAAATCGCCGGTGTTAAAACCAACACCGCCCAGAGCAACGTCGGCACCGTCCGCGAAATCGGCGACGGCGTGGCCAAAATCGAAGGCCTGACCAACGCCATGTTGAACGAGATGCTTGACTTCGGCGACGGCGTCGTCGGCCTCGCACTTAACCTCGAAGAAACCGAAGTTGGCGCCATCATTCTTGGTGACTACACCGGCATCAAAGAAGGCCAGGAAGTCAAAGCCACCGGCAAATTGCTCCAAGTGCCCGTCGGCAAAGGTCTCCTTGGTCGCGTGGTCAATTCCCTCGGCCAGCCCATTGATGGCAAAGGCCCGGTGAAAAGCGACATCAGCTATCCCGTCGAAAAAATCGCCCCCGGCATCATCCGCCGCAAATCCGTCAGCCAGCCCGTGCAAACCGGCATCATGGCCGTGGACGCGATGATTCCCATCGGTCGCGGTCAGCGTGAATTGATCATCGGCGATCGTTCCACCGGCAAGACCACCATCGGCGTGGACACCATGATCAGCCAGGCGCGCTTGAACAAAGCGGCCGAAGAAGCGAAAGATCCGGATCATCGCCCGCTCTATTGTATTTACGTCGCCATCGGTCAGAAACAATCCAACGTGGCTCGCGTCATCGCCGTCCTCGAAGAAGCGGGCGCGATGCCTTACAGCATCATCATTAGCGCGAGTGCTTCCGATTCCGCCACCAACCAATACCTCGCGCCCTTCGCCGGTGCGGCCATGGGCGAATGGTTCATGGATAACGGCATGGATGCCCTCATCATTTACGACGATCTTTCCAAGCACGCCGTCGCCTATCGTCAGGTGTCGCTCGTCTTGAAGCGTCCGTCCGGTCGTGAAGCTTATCCCGGTGACGTGTTCTATCTCCACAGCCGTTTGCTCGAACGTTCCGCTCGTGTCGGTGAAAAATATGGCAATGGTTCCTTGACCGCGCTGCCCATCATCGAAACGCAAGCCGGCGACGTGTCCGCTTACATTCCGACCAACGTGATTTCCATCACCGACGGCCAGATTTATCTCGAAACCGATTTGTTCTATCAAGGCATTCGTCCCGCTGTGTCCGTCGGTCTGTCCGTCTCGCGCGTCGGTTCCGCTGCACAGATCAAAGCGATGAAACAAGTGGCCGGTCGTATCAAGCTCGATCTCGCCCAGTACCGTGAATTGGCTGCTTTCGCCCAATTTGGTTCCGATCTCGACGCCAAGACCCAGGCGCAACTCGAACGCGGCAAGCGCATCGTGGAAGTTTTCAAACAACCGCAATACAACCCCATCCCGGTGCAGGTTCAAGCGTGCATCCTCTGGTCCGTGCAGAACGGCATGATGGACGATGTTGCTGTGGAAAAGATCAAAGATTTCCAATCGAAGATGACCGATTACCTTGTCAATCGCAAAGCCGACCTGATGGGCAAAATCACCAAGGAAAAAGCCTTGAGCGATGCCCTTATCGCCGACTTGAAAGCGGCCATTACCGAGTTTAAACAAACATATAAGTAAGAAATCCGAAGCTCGAAGCACGAAACAAATTTCAATGAATGAATGAAGGGGGAAATTCTAAACGGTATGATCTGGAAGATCGCACGTTTAAGTTTGCCCAGGAAGTTAGGAAATTTGTTCGGTTGTTGCCGAGGACGATTTCGAATATTGAAGATGTTAAACAGTTAATTAGATCGTCCGGGTCGGTTGGCGCGAATTATATCGAGGCCAACGATTCGTTAAGTAAAAAAGATTTTGTCATGCGTGTGAAAATTTGTCGAAAAGAAGCGAAGGAGAGCAGTTACTGGCTCCGGTTGCTTTGCGTGGACGGCAAGCCCGAAGCGGCCGTTTCCCGCGACACGCTCACGCAGGAAAGCGTCGAACTGATGAAAATCTTCGGCGCAATCATCCATAAAAGCGAATGAGGTATCATTTGAATTTTAAATTTAATATTTGTTTCGTGCTTCGGAATTCGGATTTCGATTTTTAATTTTTATGCCTTCAACACGCGACATACGCCGGCGCATCAAGTCGGTCAAGAACACCGCCCAGATCACCAAGGCGATGCAGATGGTGGCCGCCTCCAAGATGCGCAAAGCCCAGCAGGCCGCGCTCAACGGCCGGCCCTATGCCACTTTGATGAATGAGGTCCTGGCCGAAGTTTCCTTTAACTCCGGCGACTTCTCCCATCCACTGATGGAAAAACGCGAAGGCGGCAAACGTGCGGTTATTGTTGTCAGCACGGATAAAGGTTTGTGCGGCGGTTTGAACGGCAACCTGATGCGCGAAGCGGCCAAGTGTGATCGCGACACCACCATTTATATCACGGCCGGACGTAAAGCGTCCCAATTCATCGCCCGCACCAAACGCCAGCTCGCGGCGGAATTCACCTACAAAGATGCTCCGTTGTTCAGCGAAGCCCGCGCCATTTCGAAATTTGCCCAGGAATTGTTCCTGAAAGGTGAAGTTTCCCGCGTGGATATCCTTTACACCAATTTTATTTCCACCTTGAACCAAAAGCCGGAGATGCGCCAGTTGCTGCCGGTCGGTGAGATCAAGGGCGTGACCGCCGGGATTCAATCTCAGGCCAAAGAGGAAAAATTGCTCAAAGGCTCGACCGAATTTGTCTTTGAACCCGGAGCAGAGCAGGTGATGGGTGCGTTGCTGCCACATTCCTTGAATTTCCAGGTTTACCAGATTTTGCTGGAAGCCAAAGCCAGCGAACACAGCTCGCGGATGGTCGCCATGAAGAACGCGACCGACAACGCCAAGCAGCTCATCAAGGATTTGACCCTGGAGTATAACAAACTCCGTCAGGCCAACATCACCAAAGAACTGCTCGAAATCACCAGCGCGGCGATGGCGATGAGTTAAGGCAGGGCCTGTGGCGTCAAGTGCGTCCCACCTGACGTAGTTGGGTGGCTACTGCCACTTGGAGTAAGCTGCTTGAATGGCTAAAGACGCTTAAAAGGCATATGAAGTATCCCGATGGTTCAACCATTCAGGTCGGAGACCTTATCTGGTGGAACGAAGGCCAGTGTGTTGGTTACGTCCAGGTTGTTGCTGAATCTAAATCTGAGTATGAGAGTTGGGGGCTCAATTCGCCTCATATCTTTATCTCAAACAAACACCCATTTGATCCTACATTGCTCACTGGAATTGGTTACGCTGAGGAGTTTTTGAAAGATGAGGGCATATGCCCTCTCACGGTAGAGGAGAGACTTCGATTCGAACAAAAAAAAAGATCAGTCTTGAATGACCACTCTCATGAGCAATATCACCATCATCCCTTTCGACAACGCCGCCCATCGCAGTCAGGTCGCAGCGTTTTGGGAATCGGTTTTCGGTT
This sequence comes from uncultured Verrucomicrobiales bacterium, assembly GCA_903927905.1. Taxonomy (GTDB): domain Bacteria; phylum Verrucomicrobiota; class Verrucomicrobiia; order Limisphaerales; family Palsa-1400; genus CAIYOY01. Next base: position 5,304 of record CAIYOY010000389.1, read on the forward strand.
ACAAAACCGCGCACAGCAATCCGCATCTGGTCATTGATAAAAAACTCGCGGTGAAGGATGACCTGTTCTTTGTGGCCGTGGATGACACGATGGTCGTTGGCACGGTCATGGCAGGATATGATGGTCATCGCGGTTGGATTTACTCGCTGGCCGTTGCGCCGTCCCATCGTCGGCAGGGGCTTGGCAAACATTTGCTTGCTCATGCGGAACGCGCCCTGACCGCCATCGGTTGCATAAAAATCAACCTGCAAATCATGGAGGGCAATGAAAAAGTCGCGGCCTTTTACACGGCCCTGGGCTATGCCGAGGAAAATCGCATCAGCATGGGCAAACGCATACCGGAAAATATTCCTGGTGTTTGACTGTTTTCGTCTGGCCAGCCGGGTGTGATTAAAAGCGGGATGATGTCCTCAGCCCCAGAGGGGCGGCCTGTCTATAGAAAATCTACGCGAAACAAAAAAATCTTCCACGGCGCGGCTGCTGCCTGATCTGGGGAGGCCCCAGTCGCGCCGTGGAAGATTTTAGATTCGAATTGGTCGGTTTCTATAGACAGGCCGCC
>CAIYOY010000390.1 GCA_903927905.1 uncultured Verrucomicrobiales bacterium
CGCTCGGCTTCCTCAAAGACTGGCGGCGGGGACCAGTTGTCCTGTTTTGCTAACTACAGGAACTGTCCTGTTTTGCTCGCCCCGCGACACAAAAATCTTCCAGTTCCTGAGCGGATTTTTTCCGGCGGCCCTTGGTCAAAAAATGGACAATTTGGAGTCCCATGAACAGCCGGTAACGGTTGAACGATTTAAGCAGATTATTGCGTGATTTTTTTCACAACAGCCCGCTTGAACCATGCGGGTATTTGGTCGGTTTGCATCTCGAGTTCGTTGCCATCGGTTATCTCAGCCAGCCAGGTATGGGTATGTTCTTCGCTCGAGTTATCAAAAATATAGGCGCGATTGGTGTGGGAGACGGCGTCCATTAACAAATCCAGCGAACGATGATAACGGCTGACGATCTTGTCCTCAGGCACGGTGTGGCCACCCCGTTCCACCCGGCCACGCACACGCGAGATGTTAATGGCCGGATCATCCGTGGCGATGAAATACAAATAAGTGCGGTAGCCAAGCAGTTGGGCCATTCCCAACAGCGTAACTTTATCTGGTGACGACATCACTGTTTCAAGCGTGAACGAAATATTTTGTTCCAGTAATTTATTGCGCAAAAAGTCCGCTGCCACAGAAGCAAAGTAGGAATTAACCTTTATGTCCACAAACATCAACCGGCCTTCCGAGAAACGAAGATGCGCCGCCTCGCCTGACAGTCCTGCGCTTTGTAAAAATGACGAATTTAAGAAAAACGCCAATATTTCATCGGCGGCGGCGGTGACGCCATATGCCGAAATATCCAAAAATCCATTGGCACGCATTTCCTTCTCCATGTCATCCGGGTTGAGATAAACCCCAAGCAACGCCGGAGGAAGAAGTGATTTGAGCGTGCTCTTGCCCGAGCCATTCGGCCCGGCGAACATACGAAGACGTGGCGTTGTTGCGCTCACCGGATGGTGAGCTTGCTTCCACGCACAACCCGGGTGGGTGGCTCAATCTCCTTCACGCGCTTGCGGGTGCCATCAGGAAAAATCTCGTAAATAACGCCGCCGTTGGATTGCAAAACACTCAAACCTGAAGCTAAAGCTTGCCGGCTGGCTTCCGCGAAAGCGGAACCAGAAACAGCAGGAAACTGATTTTCCAATATCTGGATATTTTTTTCTTGGTCTGACATGCAAACCTTTCTGGCAATAATATAGAGGAAGGGGCGGTTTAGGGCAAACGAATCCTTTTACCATCAATTTGTGACATTTCGGTGACAACGCGGATTTGTGTTTTATCCGGGCACAAAATGAAGTCCAATCTCAGACAGACGTCGCTGTTGATGAAACCCAAAATTCTTATTGTTGATGATGAACCGGATGCGTTGGAGTTGATTGAGGTCAACCTGAAGGCGGCTGGCTATGATATCATCACCGCCGATGACGGTAAGGACGCCCTGGCCAAAGCCCGCAAAAACATGCCCGCCTTGATTTTGCTTGATCTCATGTTGCCCGAAGTGGACGGGTTGGAGGTCTGCCGGATTTTGCGCCGCGAAACTGAAACCGCTGGCATCCCCATCATCATGCTCACTGCTCGCGCGGCGGAAATTGATCGCGTGGTGGGATTGGAAATCGGGGCCGACGATTACGTGACCAAGCCATTCAGCCCGCGCGAATTGATTCTTCGGGTCAAAAACCTCCTCAAACGCGGCGCGACTGCGGTTGAAAGCGAACACATCCGTTTCGGTGATCTGGCCATTGATCTGCCACGTCACCGCGTCACGCTCAAGAACAAGAAACTCGATCTGACCGCCACCGAATTCAAACTCATCACCGTCCTGGCCCAGCGCCGGGGCCGGGTGCAATCGCGCGAACAATTGCTCAAGGACGTCTGGGGCTACGACCACCTGATTGACACGCGCACCGTGGACACGCACATGCGGCGGTTGCGCGACAAACTCGGCAGCGCCGCGCAATATCTCGACACCGTGCGTGGGGTGGGCTATCGGTTATTGGAAGATTGATGCGGCCGGTTGCCGCCTGATTGCATGTGGCCCCTGATTTTCATTGCCGGCTGTCTGGCGCTGGTTCTGCTCCAGTTTTGGTGGCAGGAACGGCGCAACGCGCGTTTGCGCATCCAGGCGCGCCGGGAATACACCGAAGTCGCGCTCAAACAACAACGCGAAATCTCCGCCCAATTCCTGGCCCAGCAACAGGCTCTTTTTAACAGCATGATCGAAGGCGTCCTGCTGCTCGACCAAGAGGGGCGAGTGCAACTGGTCAATGAGTCATTACGAAAATTTTTTGATTTTCCGGCGGAAATTCGCGGCAAAAATATTTTGGAAGCTTTTCATCTGCCGGAATTGGCCAATCTCACCAACCGCCTGCAAAACGAAAAAATTATTTCCGATGCCGAACTGGAAATTCAACGCGAACAACTCCGGTCATTGCAAGTCAACGCCGCCGTCGTCACCGATCGGTCTGGCGTGGAACAAGGCCAGATTTTTGTCTTTCACGAAGTCACCCGTTTGAAAGAACTGGAAAACATCCGCCAGGAATTTGTCGGCAACGTCAGCCATGAACTCCGCACGCCGCTTTCGCTGATCAAGGGCTTTGCCGAAACCTTGCTGGACGGCGCCAAAGACAGCCCGGAACAAGCCACGCGGTTCCTGCAAAAAATTGACAAGCACGCTGACCGCCTGCTTTTTCTGATCGAAGATCTGCTGACCATTTCCCGCTTGGAATCCGGCCATGTCGCCTTGAATTTTCAAGAGGTCAACTTGCGCGACCTGGTTCAGCGCACGTTCGAGGATTTCGCCTCGCGCGCAGCGGCGCGGAAAACGACGGTGGAAAACAACATCCCGGAAACCACCGTGATTTGGGCGGATGCTGATCGCTTGCAGCAGGTGTTGTTCAATTTGATCGAAAACGCCATCAAGTATGGCAAAGCCGAGGGCCGGGTGATTATTTCCGCGAGAGAAATTTCAGCGGACAAAACTGAAATTTCCGTCGCCGACGACGGTCCAGGAATACCGGCGGAAGCGTTGCCGCGCGTTTTTGAGCGATTCTACCGGGTGGACCGGGCCCGGGCCCGGGAAACGGGAGGAACCGGCCTGGGACTGGCTATTGTCAAACATATCGTCCAGGCCCACGGCGGCGAAGTCCGCGTGCAGAGCGAATTGCAAAAAGGTTCGGCCTTTTTCCTGACTATCCCGCACCGGCCAGATTAATGGATATAAATCGAGCCGATGTTGGTGGTGCCGATGATGGAACCCCAGCCGGCGTTGCTGTTTTGCAGGAACAAGCCGATGCCGCTGCGGCTGCTGGTCGCGCCCGTCGGCTTGAACGTGATGCTCCATTCGCCCGTCGGTTGGTCCACCGTTCCGCTCATGCCGTTGGTCGGCACCGTCCCCACTTTCACGATGTTCGTCCCGTGCGTCAGTGCGATATGGAAGGTCAACGGCAACCCGGCGATGTCCGCCCCCGCGATCTCCACCACATTGCTCACCAGCGTGACTGAGGGGGTCGTGCCGCTCGGGGCCACATAGCGCGAGAGCATTACGTTCACCGCGTTGGTAAATCCTCCGGGATAACTCAACAGCGTGATCGCGTTCGTCCTTGGGCGCACCCAAGTCACCTGTCCCGTCGGCGAACTGCCCGCGAAGTTCAGCCAGCCTTGCACGATCCCCTGGTGGTTATAAAGGTCAGCGTAGAATGGCACGTTCCCGTCTTTCGAGATCGGCACCGTCCGGCTGAAGAAGTTCGTGTCCGCCAGTTTGCCCGCGTAACTCGAATGCCCGGTGGCATCGTTGGTGATGGAGCCACGGCCATATCCGCCCGGTGAAGACAACGGCGCATTTGCGCCCGGCGGCACCGACAGGCTGAACCGCCCCACATTGGTGTAGGGATTGTCCGTCGAATACACCGCCAAGTCCGCCAGCAACGGCGCGACCCACGGATCGCTCACGTCCATATTGGAAATCGAGCCGGTGATCTGTTTGGTCCCCAACGTCCAATCCAGATGCAGGTTGACCGCCAGCGACGGAATCGAACCCTGCGCCCGCGTCACGATCACCTGCTGGTTCCCCGTCAGATCAAACGTTCCCGCCAGCGTATTGGTCCGGCCTTGCAGGAAAATCTGCCCGCTGAACGTCCGATTCGTCGTCACTGCCAGGCTTCCGATGAAGCCAGCGCTGTGTTCGCTCAGGCCATTGGTGTCTGAGAACAAGCCGTTGTAGTTTCCTTTCACGCCCGCCGCCACGATCGGGTTGGTCAGGTAGTTGGCGAACAGGGTCAGGTTCGAGTGCATGACGAACGGATAGGCCAGATTGGTCGTCAGCACCACGCCGTTGCTGTCCGTCCAGTTGGTGAAGAGGGTATTGGCTCCCGGCACCGCCTTGATCTTGTAGTCGTGCCCGATTTCCAGGAAGGCCCCGTTGGTCGGTTTCCCATAGGGATAAGAGGTCAGTTCGATGTTGACCGACTGGTTCGTCCCATAGCCGTTATTGGTCACGGCGAACATCGTGGTGTTGTTCACAAAGAACACGCTCAACCGGTTGGTCTTCTTGTTGCCCACTGAATCGGTCGCGATGCAGGCATACGTGTTAGTCCCATCCACCAAGGTCAAGGTATTGGTCCAATCCACTTGGCCCGGCAGCGACTGGAAGACATTGGGCGTGAAGGGCGTTTCGATCTGCGGGAAGATGCGCTGCACCATCACGTTGGTGATCAAGCCATTATCCGTCACTTCGGCGGCCAAGTGGAATTGCGGCGCAACCAACGTATTCGATTTAAAGGTGTAACTCGCACCATTGGTCAGGCGGGCATCGGGAGTGGGGGTGATGAAGGTGATGGCCGGCGGGTTGGTGTCGGTCAATACTGTCAGGTTCCCCTGACTGTTTTTGGTCGTCTTGGCCCCGGCAGGATTGGTTACAGTGCAGGAATAGAGCGTGGTGCCGAGGTCCCGGACGTTGATCAGGGTCAGGCCGTTGGTGGTGGCTCCGGGGATGGGTGCGCCGCTCTTATTCCATTGATATAGAATGGGTCGCGTCCCGGTGGCGGCGACGTGGAAGGTGGCGTTTTTGCCGATGACTTTGGTCAGGTTGTCTGGCTGCTGGGTGATGCTCACGGGGATATTGGTGACCAAAACGATGCCGTGGGTGATGGAACTGGTTTTGACCAGGCCGGAGAGATTGCTCACGGTGCATTGATAGGTGGCGCTGTCAGAGAGCTGAAGGTTGAGCAGCGCAATTTTGTTGGTCAGGACACCGGTGATGGGGTTGCCGTTCTTCAACCATTGGTAAGTCAGCGGGCCGGTGCCGGTGGCGGTGATGCTCAAATGGACATTGGCTCCCACGGCCACGCCGGTGAGGAGTGTGGGCGGCACGGTGATGGTCGGCGGGTTGGCAAAGGTGAGTTGGGCCACGCGGCTGGTGGCGGAGTTGGGCTGCGGTAGTTGGTTGGTCACGATCACGTAGTAACCGCCCGCTTTGGCGGCGGTCATGCCGCTCACGGTCAGGGTGGTGTTGGTCTTGCCCGCCAGCTTGATCACGGTGTGCGCGAGGTTGTTGCTGATGAAATACCATTGATATTTCAGGTTCGGCGTCCCG
>CAIYOY010000391.1 GCA_903927905.1 uncultured Verrucomicrobiales bacterium
CGGGCAAGCGGGCCTTGTCCGAACCGAAGGCTTGGGTAAATGATCACGCGTCAGGTGCGCGCCACCCGCTGCGGCTGGTCCCCCACCCCCACACAGCCGCGCTCCGTCCGAAAATTGACCGGCACTTGCAATCGCACCCATAACGGTGGGGTGCGATTTTAAGTGCCGGGCAGGAAGGGGTGATCCGAATAGAGGCTTGGGCAAATTATGACCGGCCAGAAGCGCGCCACCTGCTGCGGGTGAGCGGATGCGCGGACCCCACTCACCCGATCTTTTCCGCCAATTCTGCCGCCGGATAAGTCCAGATTTCCGCCAAGGTGGGATGATAATGCGGCATCATGCTCAACTCCTGCACGGTCATCCGATGGTGCATGGCTGCGACAATCTCGTGGATCAAATCCCCGCCCATCGGCCCGACACACGCGCCGCCGATGATTTCCCCGGTCTTCGGATTGGCCAGCAGTTTCACAAAGCCATCGTTCGCTTCCATGATCATGGATTTGCCGTGATCGTTGAAGGGATATTGCGCGGCGAGGAAGGGAATTTTTTTGGTGCGCGCTTCTTTCTCGGTCAATCCGACTGAGGCCACCTGGGGATCGGTGAAGGTGACGGTGATCAGAAGGCGGTAATCTATTTTTCTTTTTTTCCGGGGGCGCGCGATATTGTGCGCGGCGATTTCCCCCTGCTCCACGCCGATATGGACAATCTCATGCGGCCCGGTGCAATCGCCGGCGGCGAAGATGTGCGCCGCACTGGTTTGCAATTCTGCGTTGGAGATGATGCGCCCGCGCTCGGTGCGGACACCGGCCTTTTCCAGAGCCAACGTGGCCGTGTTGGGATTGCGCCCCAGACAGAAAAGAATATCCTCCGCCTGGACGCGTTTGATTTTCCCACCGGATCTAAACGCGATGCCTTTCTTTCCGCCGACTCGAAAGGCTCCGGTCAATTCGGTGCCGGTGAAAAGTTTGATGCCTTCCCGTTGCAAAACTTTGGCGACCACGTCGGCCGCATCGGAATCGGATTCACGCAACAGATGTTCGCTGCGTTGAATGACGGTCACCGCCACATCCATCCGGCAGAAAAACTGCGCCAGTTCCAAAGCGACCGGACCGCCGCCGAGGACGATGAGCGAGCGAGGGAGATGTTTTAGGGACAAGGCTTCGTCACTGGTGATGTAGCCGATTTTTTCCAGATCCGGCAGTGGTGAGGAAGCCGTGACCGAACCGGTGGCGATGATGAAATGCTTGGCGGTGATGGTTTTTGGAATGGAGCGGGTCATCGGTTCCAATGCGAGAGTATGGGCATCAAGAAAGCGGGCTTGGGCGCGAAGGAAAGTAAATTTCCCCTTTTCGAGCTGGCCGCGACGGTAATCAGCGAAGTTTTTGATCATCGCCTTTTTCCGCGCCATGACGGCTTTGAAATCAAAGCCCGCCTTGGGAATGCACAGTCCCCAGGTTTTACCCATGCGCGCGTGGTGCAGGACTTCGGCGGCGTAGAGCAACGTTTTGCTGGGCATGCAGCCGCGCAGGATGCAAAGGCCGCTCACTTCCTTGCCGCCTTCAACCACCACAGTTTTCAGTCCCTCACTCGCGCTGACCCGGGCGGCGGCGTAGCCCGCACTGCCACCACCGAGGATGGCGACATCATAATCAAAATTTACTCGTTTCATGTTTTAAGAATGGGCGGTTACCAAATTTGGTGAAAAAAATTCAGTTGCCCCATAAACACCCCGGCTCGCGAGTACGACTCGCCCCACCATTTTCCCAAACTGGGTCACCACTTAAGAATGGCAGCGTTTGACATGAACCGCAAGTTGTGGAAAATCAACTCATGCAAAATATTATTTATCCGCGCAGTCCGCGTGAAATGATGGCGGGCTGGGTTTATCTGCCCCGCTTTGTTGATAAAATCCGCCTGCATCTGGCGGGCAAACTCCACGCCGATTACCAGGAAAATTTTACCAAGGGGTTTGACGGGGCGTGGTTGAAATCAGCGGGGATCTCGGCAGAGCAGATCATTGAAGTGGTCAAGAAATCCACGACCGATGGTGAAGTGACGGATTGGGTGGCGAAGAATGTCAAAAAGACGGAGCCGGAAAAGGCCTCGTTCAACAAGTTCGTCCTGAATCGCGGCAATGATGGCGATGAAGCCGTTGCGGCCCGGCTCAAATCGCGCAAGGAAGAAGCCGGCTTGGGCCAGCGCTATGACATCCTGACCTTCGTAGATTTTATTGATGCGGACGAAAAGCGGATCTGAGTCGATCGGCTTTGCAAAATAGAAATTGATTTCTATTTTGCATGGGCTTGGAAAAATCCCGGATATTACACGGGCCGCGATTAAAGACGGGTGATTTCGCCCTGTGCGCAAGAAGAAAGCGGCAGAGGACTGGCCGCAGTCCAAGACGCTTCGCGCGTTAGGACGTTTTCAAAATAGCGACAGCTTTTGGACTGCGGCCAGTCCTCTGCCGCTTTTCGGTTGCACCCACCTATAATCACGCCGTTATGCTCCTGATTTACAAGGCTTTGCCTACTTCAAAGTCAAACTTTGAAGTAGGCAAGGTGGCTGATCAAACCTTTTCCGGCACGACGAAGGGCTTGCGGTAGTGGCGCGTGACCAGTTCGTTGGCGGCGCTGTTGTCCACGAATTTTTCGGCGGCGGGATCGAACGTGAGATGCATGCCGAGGGTGGCCTCGTTTTTTTTCAGGTCCACGTTGTTGGCGGCGAGATGTTCGGCCATGCGATCGAAGGTTGCGGTGGCGGCGCTGTTGCCTTTGATCTGTTCGCGAATTTCATCGGGCGAATGTTTCGCGCCGACGCGATAGGAAATGTTGGCGGTGTGGCAAAGGGTGGCGGAAATGTGGCCTTCCAAAATGTCGGCGTTCAAATCCTTCACCTTGCGACTGCGCACGGCATGGATGAAATTACCGAAATGATTTTCGTCGCCGGCAAATTTTTTTATTTCCTTGCCGTCGTTGTCGAACGCCGATGCCTTGCCATAATTTGAGCTTACCACCATGCGCCCGCCTTCACATTCGATGATGGTGCCGATGCCCGCGCCTTCATAAGTGTCCATTTGTTTGGAGCCAGCCTTTTCGGGCAAGCCGCGCACTTCAAAAATGAGCGGGGCTTTGGCGTAATCATGATAAGCCATCAGGGTGTTAGGCGTCTCGGCATCGTCTTGATAGCCGAGGCGTCCGCCGATGGAAATCACCTTGGGCGCGGCCGTTTTTTCGCCCAGGAACCAGCGGGCGACATCCATCTGATGCACGCCTTGATTGCCGAGGTCGCCCGCACCGTAGGCCCAAAACCAATGCCATTCGTAATGGATGGAACCGAATTTAGCGGAGTTGCGGTGAGGTGGATCTTTCGGGGCCGGCCCGCACCAAAGATCGTAATCCAAACCGACGGGAATCGGTTGCGCCCCGGAGGTTTTGCCGATGCTGGCGCGGGGCTTGTAACAAAGGCCGCGCGCGATTTTAATTTTTCCCAGGTGGCCTTGATTCACCCATTCAACCGCTTGTTTGATCGCGGTGCTGGAGCGGGCCTGAGTGCCGCATTGCACGATCTTGGAATATTTGCGCGCCGCCGCCACGATTTGTCCGCCTTCCCAAATATTATGCGACACTGGTTTTTCCACATAGACATCTTTGCCCGCCTGAATGCCCCAGATGGCCGCGAGGGCATGCCAGTGGTTTGGCGTGGCGATGGAAATGGCATCCACATTTTTATTTTCCAAAAGCTTGCGGATGTCGGTGTAAGATTCGACCGGAATTCCGCCCGCTTTCAGGCCGACGGCTTCCTTGTCCAAAACATTTTTATCCACATCGCACAAGGCGACGAGACGGACCCCTTTGAGTTTGGTGATGGAATTGATATGGTCCTTGCCCCGGCCATGAAAGCCGACCACGGCCATGCGGATGTCGTTGTTGGCCCCGGCGACTTGCGACCAACTGCTGGCGGGAAGACCGAGCGCGGCGGAGGCGAGGGCGGTGCGTTGGAGAAAACTGCGACGTGAAATAGGGTTCATAGATTTTTACTTATGTTTGCTCGGATTGGCGTATTCTTGATAGAGCGCGGCGACGCGGGCCTGTTGCTCATCGCCTTCGTGCAGGTAAAAACGGTAACGGAACGTCACGCTTTTACCGGCGGCAATGGTCAAATTACCCGCGCCTGCTGCTTTCTTTTCAAAATCATGGATACCAAATGGATTGGCCGCAAACAATCCATAATAGCGCACATGCCACCAGGTTGGGTGGCGCGGGTTTTCGGGGGGAATCAAAAATAGCCATGCCGACAATCTTTCCTTCCACCGGGCCGTAATAATCACACCAATCCGCTCGTTTGCCCCACGTCTCTGCGTCGCGCACGCCGGTGCTCATGACAATATGGCCATCGCCGGGTTTGTTTTTGCCGTGGGTCAGCCGCATGGTTTCAGCTAGGCGCGCGGCCATGGAACCTTCTTTGGTGTCGCCGAAAGTGACCGGTTTGTCTTTGGGCGCTTGGAGGGTGATCTCGAAATCGAACAGGCGTTCATTGCCGGGGCGATTGTAGAAACGGATAGTCCGCTCATCCGTGCAAACTATTGAACCATCATTGGCCACCCAATTATTCAGCGAGCGGATGACCCCGGATTTCTGGCCGGATTTGATCTCCAGGAATTTTTGATGGAGGGTTTTGCAATAACCTTTTTGTTCCGACCAAAAATCCAGTCCATTGACCGCACCGTGCGCATACCAGAGCGAGTGATGATGGGGATGATCGTGTTCTTCGTCGGGGATGGTTTCCTGCGGCCAATGCCGGGTCATGGGCAATTCACCGGGGCCGAGCAGCGGATAGCAATAGGGCCGGGGGACATCTTTGAAGTAATATTCGGTGAACAGTTTTCCGCCGATTTCCACGCGGAGTTTGTTTTCCTGTTGGGTGATTTTGACGCCGTCGGCAGCCATGGCACTGTTGGCGGACACGAAGGCCGCCAAGAAAATGATTCGCCATGGGTTGAACATGGTTCCATGCTGCGACAATTGCCGGGCGGACGCAATAGCAGTTAGCGAGGCAAAACCAGCGCGTTTTCCACCTCCGTCACACAATTGTCACATTTGCGGGATTGCCTTGGGGCGGGGTTTGGGCAGACTGGAGCCGCTTAAAAAAACAAACTAAAACAAGCCCATGTTTTCACTGCAAAAACTCTTCGGCAAAGACCACGAATTCTTCAACCTGTTGGAAGCCAGCGCGGAACAATGTCATGTCAGTGTTCAAGCCCTGCAACGGATCATGGCCAATAAGTCCGGCACCTTGACCTTGGACGAATTGATCGCCACGCGCCGCAAGGGCAAGGAAATCAACAATCAGATCACCGAACTGCTCTCGCGCGCCTCGGTCACGGCGCTGGACTTGGAAGATATCGAAGCCCTGTCCAACTCGCTCTATAAAATCCCCAAGACGGTGGAAAAATTCGCCGAGCGGTACATTCTTAGTTATTCCGAAGTCAAAGAGGTGGATTTTTCCAAGCAAATCGCCTTGTTGGATCAAGCGACGACGATTCTGGTCGAAATGCTCAAACATTTGCGTGACCAATCGCAGGTGGAAAAGCTGGCGGAACAGAATGGACTGCTGCAAGGCGTGGAAGGCCAGGCGGATGATTTCATGCTGGTTTTGTTGAAAGACCTTTACAGCCGGAAGCATGACCCCGTCAAAGTGGTCATCCTGAAAGACCTTTATGAGTTACTGGAAAAAGTAGTGGACCGCTGCCGCGATGCTGGCAATGTGATCTCGAACATTTTCCTGAAAAATTCCTAGAACGCGCATGTCCTTTTTGCTGCTTCTATTTCTGGCCCTGGCGATGGTGCTGGTGTTCACCTACACCAACGGCTTTCACGATGCGGCCAACGCCATCGCCACCGTTGTGGCCACGCGCGTGATGACGCCCGAACTGGCCGTGATCTGGGGCGCGTTCTGGAATCTGGTCGGCGCCCTCGGTGGCACGGCGGTGGCCAAGACGATCGGCGCGGGATTGGTAGATACGACTTATGTGACGCTGACCACGATTTTATGCGCGATGATCGCGGGGGCCATCTGGAACATCACCACCTGGTTTTTTGGGTTGCCGACGAGTTCGAGCCATTCGTTGTTGGGCGGGTTGTTCGGCGCAGCCCTGGGTTCGGCGGGAAGCTGGAAGGTTTTGATCTGGTCGGTGACGGAAACGAAAGACGGACACACGGTGATGAACGGGATTTATCCAAAGATCATCATCCCGATGGTTTCATCGCCCATCGCCGGGTTTTTCGGCGGGTTTTTGATCATGGGGCTGTTGTTTTTGTTGATCCGTCCGATCCGCCGCAAATTGGTCAATTCGTTGTTTGGACAATTACAGATCGTCAGTTGCACTTACATGGCGTGGGCGCACGGTTTTGCCGATGGACAAAAAACCATGGGCATCATGGCGCTGGCGGTGTTTGCGGCGACGAAGACGGGGAACCTAGATCATTTGCCGGCGTCGCTCCATTTTCTTTACTCGCCGAAATTCGAGATCGCCACATGGATGAAATGGTCGTGTGCCCTCGCCATGGCGGCGGGAACTTATGTGGGTGGATGGAAAATCATCAAGACATTGGGCGAAAAACTGGTGGTCTTGAAACCGGTCAACGGATTTGCGGCGGAAACGACCGGGGCGACGATTTTGCTGGTGACCGGGATGCTGGGGATGCCGGTTTCGACGACTCATTCAATCACCACCGCGATCATGGGTGTGGGTTGTGCCAAGCGATTCAGCGCGCTGGACTGGATCATTGCGGAACGGATTGTGTGGGCGTGGGTGATGACGATTCCAGCAGCGGGTGCGATCGGGTATCTGCTGGTGCGGTTGCTGGGAACAATGGGGATGCATTGAAGATTGCCCTTTGCTATATCCCAAGTTGACGCAGGCTTTTTTTGGTAGGATACTCACTACATGCCGACCGACATCGCAAAATCGAAGGTTACGCCGGACCAGATTCTTCAAGACATGGCCCGGTTGACCACTCGCCAATTGGAAAGAGTCATTGAACAGGCGGCTTTTTTACGGCTGCAAAAAAGCAAAGTTGCTTTGTCGGCCAGAGAATCAAATTTGTTGCAGATCATCAATCGTGGATTAACTGCGGAAAAAAGCGCACGTTTGGATGAACTTCAGGCCCGGCTTCGGGACGAAACGATTGGAGAACGCGAACACGCTCAATTACTGCGGCTGACTGAAGAATTGGAAAGATTGGGTGCGGAACGATTGAAAGCGCTTATTGAATTGTCGGCCATCCGCAAGACTTCGGTGGCGCAGTTGATGGAGGAACTGAATCTGGCGGAAGCTGCTTATGCCTGACCGCCTTGATGCGCGGACTCGCCGCTTGGTGGCTGAACGGGCAAATTTTCTTTGTGAATATTGTCTGACTCCGGCCGGCTTGGCTCCTTCACCTTTTTCTTCGGAACATATCATTCCTCGCAGTAAAGGCGGAACCAGCGCGGCGGAAAATTTGGCTTTTTCCTGCCAGGGATGCAATGGTCATAAAGCTTCAAAAACCAATGCGGCCGATCCAGTTACCCGAAAACCTGCGGATCTGTTTCATCCTCGCAAACAGAAATGGCATGATCATTTTGAATGGATGGCCAATGGCACTGGCATCGAAGGTAAAAGTTCCGTCGGACGAGCCACGGTCGGCGCGCTGCAACTAAATCGGCCCGGGTTGAAAAACCTGCGCCGACTTATGGTGATCGCCGGAATTCATCCGCCCAAGTAAATTTAAAGTTCTTTTTGGGTGATGACGATTCCGGCAGGAGTGGTTAAGGTGTTTCCGTGAGAATTATGGAAACGCCAAAATTATTAGGCCAGCAATACCCTGCCCGGTGAAGATTTCCTTTTGCATCATCACGCTCAATGAAGCCGACAATCTTGGCCGCTGTTTGGCCAGTCTGGCCGGTCTCGCGGATGAGATCGTGGTGCTGGATTCGGGCAGCACCGATGCCACCCGCGAGATCGCGGCGAAATTCAATTGCCGTTGGGAACATCAGGACTGGCTCGGTTATGTCGGGCAAAAAAACAAGGTGCTTTCGCTGGCGGCGAATGAATGGGTTTTCAGCATTGATGCGGATGAAGCGTTGTCGGAGGAATTGCGGCAGGAAATCCTGGCGGTGAAAAAACAGGAGCCATCTGATGCGGTCAGCGGTTATAGGATGGCGCGCTGTGTCTGTTACGAGGGACGATGGATCCGCCATGGGGATTGGTATCCGGACCGGCTGATCCGGTTGTTCCGCCGGTCGCGGGCCAACTTTGCCGGGGGCAAAGTACACGAGTATCTGAAATTGGAAGGGACGATCCAAAATTTACATGGGGAGTTGCAGCATTATTCTTTTCGCGACCGGGCTGATCATTGGACACGCTGTCAAAAATACGCGCGGCTGTGGGCGGAGACAAAATTTGAAGCCGGCCGAAAGTGCGGGCCGCTGGCGGGGCCATCGCGGGCGGCGTTTCGCTGGTTTCGCGGGTATATCTTAAAAAGAGGTTTTTTAGATGGAGCGCTGGGCGGGCGGATCGCGCTGTTTTGCGCGAAGGAAGTTGCGTTGAAATATGAGCTGCTCCGCCAGTTGAACCGGGACGGCACACGGCCCCTGCGCGTGGTCCAACTCAATACTCTTTTCAAGGGCGGCGGGGTGGATAATCAAAGTCTGGAATTGGCCGCCGGTCTGAAAGAACTGGGGCATCAAGTCTGGCTGGCAGTTTCGCCGGAGCGGCCGTTGGAACCGCAAGCCCGGCAATTGGGCCTGACGATAGAACACCTTCCTCTGGCAAAAAAAATACCTTTGCTGCGGGCGATTATCCGTTTGTTGCGGCGGGAGAATATAGATGTGATTCATGCGCATCATGGGCGAGATTATTGGTACGCCATCGTGGCGGCAAAACTAGGCGGCTGCGGCACCCGGGTCGTGATCACGCGCCATCTGGCGACGGCCCCGAGCGCGTTCAGTCGTTGGTTCATGCTCAGTTTGGCGGATGGGCTGGTCGCTGTTTCTCGTCATGTGGAGGAGATTTTGCGTGGCGCGATGAAAGGTCGTCAGGAAAAAATTCATCTGATTTATGGTGGTATTGATGTGCCTGCTTTTGCCTCGCCGCCCCCGGGAGCGATGGAAGCCTTTCGCGCCGGGCAAGGTTGGACGGCGGAAAATGTGGTGTGCGGCGTGGTCGGAACATTCAGTTTTCCGCGCGGCAAGGGACAATTGGAATTTCTGGAAGCGGCCCGGCAACTGACGGCGGAATTTCCGCAGGCCCGGTTCGCCATCGTCGGCACCGGCAGCATGATCAAATTTCTGCCGGAAAAAATTCACGAAATGAAACTGGAACACGTCGTCAAGATGGTGCCGTTCAGTTACGACATGCCGGTGGTGATGAACTCGCTCGACATCTTGGCGCATCCCGCGCTCGGCACGGAAGCGCTCGGGCTGGTTTTGTTGGAAGCGTTGGCCGCCGGCAAACCGGTCATTGCTTCGCGTTTGGGTGGCATTCCCGAAGCCTTTGTTGAAGGCGAGCATGGGCTGCTGATTCAATCGGGCGATGTGCCTGATTTGACCCGGGCCTTAAAAACTCTGCTGGCCGACAAAACGCTTCGTGAAAAAATGGGGTCGGCGGGCCGCAGTCATGTCGCGCAAAAATTTTCCCGCACGCGTTACGCCGAACGCATGGTGGCGCTGTATCGCACTCCCCCGCTTGCCTGATTCCCGTGTTTGCGTGATTTACGCCCGAGCTGAAACCCTGCCATCTTTAAGTTTCAGCCTTAACTGATCTCCGCCGCCCAGCGGAGCGTTGTGCCTTTATCCGGCACCATCGGCGAACAGTAGTAACAAAAACAAAATAGAAAGATCCAGAAAAATGAAAAGTAAACTCCTTCACTGTGCCGCCGCCCTGATCGCGCTCGGCTTGACCACTTCCTCCTTGCTGGCTCGCCCGCTCGGGGTGGATGTTTCCGCCAATAATCCCTCCGGCATCAACTGGACCAGTGTCCGATCCGCCGGTGTGACCTTCGGTTGGACCAAAGCGACCGAGGGTGTCACGGTCACTGATGCAAATTTTACTGCCAACATGAACGGAGCCAAAGCCGCCGGCATTGTCATGGGCGCTTACGATTTTGCGCATCCGGAAAATAATACTCCGGCCGCAGAATCAGGTCACTTCTGGGCTGTCGCCGGGGGCTCGATCACCGCCGACGGCAAGTCGTTCTCACCGATGCTGGACTTCGAAGTGTTCAGCGGACACGTGGGCGCGAGCAGTTTGGCCGATTGGGCCAATCAATGGTGTTTTGACGTGCAAAATGACGCTTCCCTGACCGGCGTCGCCACGAAACCCATCATCTACACGAGCGCTTGTTCTGCTTGTAATTTTAATTCCTCCATCGCGCAATGGTTTGCCGACATTGCCGATTACAACGGACAGAGTGGCCAGACCGGAACGCCTTGGAGCACCTGCACCAGTTGCGAAGTTTGGGGGTCTGGTGTCTGGAATGTTTGGCAGTACAGCGATTGCGGTTCCATCTCCGGCATTCCGGGTTGCGTGGATGTAGATGTGATCAATGGCACTTCCCTGACGCCTTACATCGCGACCGGCACAACGCATCATCTGACCAATCGCGTGGATATCGTCCCAACCACCAATGGCCTCGGTTATTGGATCGCGGCTGCGGATGGCGGGGTGTTTTCCTTCGGCAACGCCCAATTTTACGGTTCGATGGGTGGACAACATCTGAACGCGCCGATCGTCGGCATGGCCGCGAAGCCGCAGAGTGATGGCTACTGGTTGGTGGGTTCTGATGGCGGCATCTTCACCTTTGGCAACGCCGGGTTCTATGGTTCCGAAGGTGGAGTGCAACTCAACCAACCCATCGTTGCGATGTGCAGCACGGCTTCGGGCAATGGTTATTGGCTGGTCGCCAAAGATGGTGGGATTTTTGCCTTCGGCGATGCGCCGTTCCATGGCTCCGTGCCGGGCGCGGGCGTTCATGTCACCAACATTGTCGGCATGGACCGGAACACCAGCAATGGCTACTGGGTGGTGGGATCAGATGGCGGGATTTATAGCTTTAGCGCGACGTTCTATGGCTCGGAAGGTGGTCAGCATCTGAATGCTCCCATCGTCGCCATGTCCGCCCGGCATCAAGGCGATGGCTATTGGCTGGTTGGATCGGACGGCGGTCTGTTCACCTTTGGCGCGGCAGGTTTCTATGGGTCCGAAGGCGGCGTGAACCTGAGCGCACCGATGTGCGGAATGGCGAGAACCACCAGCGGGGCCGGTTATTGGATGGTCGGCAAAGATGGGGCGGTCTATTCCTTTGGCAACGCCGGCTATTATGGCGGCGCGAATTATTGATTCATCCGCAATTAGCAGGGCCAGAGCATCTGCCCTGAAAATTCCAGCGGGAGGCCGTCTCGGCCTCCCGCTTTTTCGTGTCCATGGACAAAACAAAACCTTGATTTAGCCGGGGCTATCTCAAAGGATGAAGGCGATAGAAAATCGCATGTCACCTAAAGTTCCCGGCAAATATCATCAGTTGCCACCGTTTTTGGCGCTCTTCGCCACGGGCGTTCCAGTGTTGATGTATCACAAGGTTGGCCGCCCTTCTCTCCGCGTAAAAACCAAGGGACTCTATGTCAGCCCCAGCCGCTTTGCCAAGCAGCTCAAAGAATTGAAAGAGGCCGGTTTTGCCACCGCCAGTCTGGGTGAAATTGCGACCACCAGCCCGGGCCAAAAAAAGATTGTTCTGACCTTCGACGATGGTTACCGCAATGTTTTTGAAAATGCCACCCAACCCCTGGCGGAACACGGTTTTCGCGCGATTCAATTTCTGGTGCCGAACCTGATTGGCGGCCGCAACGACTGGGACATCCAGTATGGGGAGAAACCGGAACCTTTGATGGACGCCGTTCAGATCCGCGAATGGCTCAGCGCGGGCCATGAGATTGGTTCCCATTCCTTAAGCCATGCGCGCCTGACCCGACTGTCAGTGCGCGATGCCCGCGAGGAAATTTTCGCCAGCAAAAAGAAGCTGGAGGATCTGTTTGGCCGCGCGATCGAACATTTTTGTTATCCTTTCGGCGATTGGAATGAACCGGTGCGTGATCTGGTCATGGCCGCCGGGTATCGGACGGCGGTGACCACGAAATTCGGGGTCAATACGCCGGAAACACCCACCTCCACGTTGTTTCGAATCACCGTCCGGCATCCGACGCGGACGCTGAAGATTTGGAAGGCGCGGTTGTTCAAGTGAGTTTACTTTGCTTTATGGAGAAGTACCTTTATTAATCCTGCTGGACATGCGCAACTCTCTTTCACTTGAAGGATTATCGGGATATGTGGCGCGGCAGTTGAACCAGTTTTTCCCCGACGGACGGACGGTCAGGTCGTTGGCGATCAAAAAGCTGACTCCCGCAGCTTTGCAACGGCTGGAGACTTGCATGGCGGCCTGTGCGCGAAAGTATTTTTTCCGGGACGGACGCCCGTGGTTCGACCATCTGCATTCCGACCAATATGCCATGTTTCTTTATCTGCTGGCCCGGACCTCTGCCGAGGATGGGTCGGCCAAGGGTCGGGAGCTGGCCACCAAGTTGTTTCTTTTGAACAAGGCGCTGCATGCGGCGGATGTTTATTTTGAGATACAGATGCCGGATATTTTTTTATTCGCCCATCCGGTGGGAACCGTTCTGGGCCGGGCCACCTATGGTAATTATTTCGTCGCCATGCAAAATTGCACGGTGGGGAACGTGGACAACCGCTATCCGCAATTCGGGGAAAAGGTCGTGTTGTGCAGCGGTTCAATGGTGCTGGGGGCGAGCGAATTGGGCGCGGGCGTGTGTGTCGGCGCGGGCAGCTTGCTGGTCGAAACGAAGGTGCCGCCCTATCGCACTGTGGTCGGGCGCGGCAAGGAGATCCGGATTTTGCCCGGACGATCGGAAAAATGGCGGACCTATTTCCAAGCTTGAAATGAAGAACGATTTATCGGAACGGAAAAATGTCGTCCTATTGGTGGACAACAAACATCGGGACCTGATGGTGGCGACGTTGATCGCGCATCAATTGGAGGAGACCGGGGTGATCTGTCATCTTGAACCGCTGGAAGCGTGGCGCGGGGTTTTGGCCGCCTATCGGCCGTCCATGATCATCTTCAATCACATCAACGCAACCCATCTGGTGCAGTACTCAAAGCGGTTGGCCGAGATGGGGGTCAAGACGGCGGTGCTGCCCAACGAGGGAATCCTGTACGATCCCGAAGTCCTGAATTACAACGCGGGGAAACATCACAACGGCGCGCATATCGACATGTTTTTCTGCTGGAATCAAGTGCACAAGGATGCGCTGTTGCGCTGCGGCTTTGATCAAAACACGCAGATCGAAGTGGTCGGGGTTCCACGCTTTGATTATTATTTTGCGCCGTGGTCGGGAATTTTCGATGTCCAAAAACGGACGCCCCAGGGCCGACCCCGACTCCTGTTCTGCACGAATTTTGGTTTCGCCAAATATTATGATTTACCCAAGGCCACGGCGGAAGAATTCATGCGCGAGTACACTTGCGTTTCGAGTTACAAAGATTTTTGGGACTTGATCGAAACCAATCATCAGTGCCAGCAACGGTTTTTTGACTACATCACGGCGGCGGTGGCGGCGGACAGATTTGACATCACCCTTCGCCCGCATCCCAATGAAAAGCTGTCCGTCTATCAGCAGTGGTTGGACAAATTAAAACCGGAATGGCGGGGAAGGGTGCGGCTGGATCGGGAGACACACATCACCCAGGCCATCCTGAATTGCGACCTGGAAATTTCCTGCGAAACCTGCACCACCGCCATGGAAAGCTGGATCGCGGGCAAGCCGACGGTGGAACTGGTGTTGAAAAAGCATCCGGTGTTCTATCATAAATTCCACGCGGGCCTGAATGTGGCATGCGAAAAACCGGAGGATTTGCCGCGCATCGTGGAGGAGGAATTGGCCCATCCGCGGCAGGAAGCGCAACGGGCGGAGCATTTACGGGTCTGGTGTGATTCGCCCAGGGGCGCATCTTCCGCCCGGATGGCCGAAGTCATTGCCAACAAACTGCGGGGTGCGAAAGAACCGGACTGGAGCAAATTAAACCTGACCGATCAACGGCGGGCGGCGAAACTCCGCTTTTTGCGGATGCTGGGATTGCCCTATCATTTTAATCCCTTGCTGCCGGTGAAGAGCCGGTTATTGGGAGCGCGTTACGCGATCAAGACTTTTGCCTACCGCAAATCCATCCACCCCCGCGATGTCGAGGCCGCCCGAAGGTGGTTGGAACAGGGTCTGGCTAAGAATAAGGCCGCCGACCGTTGACCTGACTGACAAACTCCCGCAGGCACAGGGCAGACGCACCCAAAAACAATCGAAGTTTCAAGCTGGGGAATTGAAAGTTAATATAAATTGAGCCTCCACCTCATTGCCAATTTTCTCAATGAGGTGGAGGCTCAAATTTAAAAGCGACGTCAGATATGGCAAGTGAAATATAACTGTAAAATATAACTTTGAGGCCAATATCCTATGCCGTCCGTTTTTTGGACCATCTCCTCTTTTTAGCCTTAAGAAATTTTGCCGAACTGTTTAAATTCCACGCGCAGCAACCCATACTCGATCACATCCAGATAGCGCCCGTTTTTGAACGCGGCGCTCCGGCGACGCCCTTCCTTTTTCATCCCAAGGGAGAGCGCCAGTTTTTGCATGGCCGTGTTGGTGGCAAAGGTCCCGCAGGCGATGCGATGGAGATTTAGCTGGGTGAAGCCATGAGCACAGACCAAACGCGCCGCTTCAGCGCCATAACCTTTGCCCCAGGCATCTTTTTCGCCGATGATCAAAGCCAGTTCCGCCGAACGGTTGACTGGGTGAATTTTTTGCAGGGCGATGTTGCCGATATGGCGTACACTGGCGCGTTCAATGATGGCCAGGACTAATTCGCGCGAGGCGACATTGACGCGCCGGATGAAATCAACCGCCGCCTCAGCCGTATAGGGAAAGAGATGGTGCGAATTGCCCTCGCAGACTTCCGGATCGTTCAACCAACTCAGATATGGTTCGCGGGCATCAGCGATGACCAGCGGTCGCAAGTCGAGACGCGGCCCCTGGAGGAAGGGCTGGGCTTTCAGGGTTTTGGGTTTACGCGAGATCATGCAATTGGGCGAAGACTTTTTCGAAACCGGCGCAGAAATCTTCCAAGTCCTGTTCCTTGATATCAGCGTGGCAGATATTGGTGTAAAGCAGTTCCTGTTCGTGCATCCGCTCGGTCACGGGACAGATGCCGCGCTGGTAGCTTGGCGGATTTTTGGCATCGGCTAAATTAAACGGAAAACCATCGCGCCCGAGAGCGATGCGTTTCTGGTAAGCGGGCTGCAAATAAATCGGGCGCACATAGCCCGGAAAAATGGGCAAGCCTTCCGCTTTCAGGGCGGCGACGAGTTTGTCTCTCGAGACACCGGTTTTCGCAGCGTCGTAACGCAGGGCATAAACGTAGAATCCGTGGCGGGTTTGCGGTTGGGTCACTGGCGGAGTTAATCCGGGAAGTTTTCCCAGACGGCGAGTCAAATATGCAGCCGCAGCGATGCGTGGCACCAGGAGAGATTCCAGTTTTTTTAATTGTTCCGAGGCGATGGTGGCCTCGATTTCGGTCATGCGATAATTGAACCCGATCATATTGACCAGATCCACCGTCCCTTTGGCTTCAACCACGGTTTCGCCGTGGTTGCGGATCAATTGGAGACGTTCGGCCAATGAGTCGTCGTCGGTGACAATCACTCCGCCTTCGCCGCAGTGAATGGTCTTATGGTAATTAAGACTGAACACGCCGATATGACCGAGCGTCCCGGCATAACGTCCTCGATACATCGCGCCGGGTGCTTGGGCCGCGTCCTCGATGACCACCAGATCATGCTCGCGGGCGATGGTCATGATTTCGTCCATCGCCGCCGGATGCCCAAAAATATCCACCACGATAATCGCACGGGTGCGTGGCGTGACACAGCGGCGAACCGACTCCGGATCGAGACAAAATGTTTCCGGGGAAATATCGGCAAAAACCGGGATGCCGCCATAAACCAGCGCCGCCGCCGCCGAGGCCGACATGGTGTAGGGGGAGACAATGACTTCGTCCCCTGGCCCGACTCCCGCCGCGCCGACGGCGGCGTATAAGCCGGAAGTGGCCGAGTTCACTGAAACCGAATGTTTGACTCGAAAATAAGCGCACCATTCCTTTTCCAATTGTTGCACCCGTGCGCCGCCAAAAAATTGCGGCGACCAGGTGCCGAGAAAATCCGACAGGACTTTGGAATCCAGCACGGCCATGACCGCTTTTTTTTCTTCTTCACCAATGGTGACGTAAGTCGGAAATGGTGTGCGGCGCAATGGCGATCCGCCTTTGATGGCCAACGGGGTCATACGCGGGCCATTCCGGACATGGTTTGAATTAAATTCACCAGTCCTTTGGTCGCGGCCAATTGAGAAACGGTCTTTGTCATCTGGCGCATTTTACCGGAGCCGTCCGGCCCCAACAATAAATCTTTCAAGGCGGCATCCAGTTCACCGGCTTTATATACTGGACGGGTCAAGCCAGACCGGGTAGTCGGCAAGGGATCAGCCACGCGCAAACCCGGTTGAAAACTCAACGTGAGGCAGCCGAGGTAACAGGCTTCCACCAGCAGCATGCTCGTCATGCCGATGACCAGGTTCGAGGCGATGGTCTGGTGGTGAACATCGCCTTGGCTCATCTTGAACACCCGGATCAGTCTGCTCATCGGCAATGGTTTTTCGGCTTCCTCCCGCGGATGCAGTCGAACACCCAGATGAATCTTTTCCCCCGACGCCACGGCCAGTCGTTCCAAAGCTTCGAGCAATAATCGCAGCGTGATATTTTCATCGTACCCCGGATGCTGCGGACCGCGTGGATCGGAATAAAAAGTGGATAATGGCTGGGAAATAAACATCACGAGAAGGGCGTCTGTCTCCAGACCCAGGGATTGCCGCAACGATTGGCGCTGGGCCCGGCTGAAATGTTTGCGGCAATTCGCCAGATTGTCCAACGCTGGTTGGCCAGTAATGACCAGACGATCACCGTTGAAGCCCTCCGCGCTCATTTCAGTCCGAGCCTGTTCATCCATGATGGCGATTTTGTCCGGCATATAGCGCAACGCTCCGGCAGCGTCGGCAAACCGGGGACGATAGTTCGACCAAAAATCGAGCAGGCTCAAAGAAGGGATGGCGAGTTTCCGGGCCGCTTGGATAAAAGTTTTTTCCAGATCCACTCCATTAACCGAGGTTCCAGTGAATAGAAGCGACGGCTTGTAGGTTGAAATCATCTGGCTGACGCCGTCCGTAGAAATTTTTTCATCCAACGGTTCAACCGTGAACCCCTGTTGTCGCCAAAGTGTGACCGCCTGCCGGTAAGCCAGCATCCGCAGGGCCATCCGGTCATCCGTGCCGAGCATTCGTAAAACTGGCGACATGGCCGCCGCCCCGCCTGGGTCGCCGGCCACGGTTAAGACGGATATTTTTCGCGCGCTCATTGGTGTGACCCCATGTTTATGATGCAGCCCGAAACCGCCGCCTCGCGCACCGCCAGCCCGAGGCGCAACGCCGCCAGTCCATCCTCGCCCGAACAGGCGGGGGGACGGTTTTCTTTGACAGCGGCGATCAGATCGGCCACCGCGTTGGGCAGCGCATCGCCCAGTCCGCCGCTGAATCCGGCGACGGGCTGGAGGATGCGATAACCGGAAAAATTTGGATCATCGGCCACCGTAAAAAATTCGAAAGTGTCACCTCCATTGCTCACCCGCACCCGCCCGCGAGTGCCGGTGATGACATATTCAAACACAGTGAAAGCGGTCGCGTCACAACCTTGCAAATAAGCAGTTGCCCCTCGGGCCAGTTCCAGCCGGGCATCCAGCGTCGGGTCGGGGGATTTTTCTCCCAGTTGGTCTTGGCCCCAGACGGTTTTGACTTCGCCGATCAGAAAGCGAACCAGGTCGAACCAGTGCGTACCATTGTGCAACAGACCCTTGGTGTAACTGCCGTGAATGTTTTGGATGGCGCCGAGCTGGCCAGACTGGATGAATTGGCGGAGTTGCCGGTGGCTGGCCGCGTAGCGACGGCTGTAATTGATTGCGAGCTTCACGTTTTTCTCGCGCGCAAGCTGGACCAATTGACTAGCTTCCTCCAGCGTCATGGCCAGCGGCTTTTCCAGCAATATTCCCGCAACGCCGGGGCTGTTCAAGACTTGCCGGGCAATGGCAAAGTGAGTGGCATCCGGTGTGCAGATGCTGACGATCTGCGGTCTTTGTTCGGCCAAAAGCCGGGCGGGATCAGTATAAGTGTTTTTTACTTTCCAACGAGCGCCACAGGCCTGGGCCTTGGCGGGATCAGCATCACACACACCCGTCAGTTCCATCTGCGGAGAAGCGGCATACGCCTGGGCATGGGATTGGATTCCTTTGGCGCGAGGATCATCCGCGAACTCGCTCCCGATCTTTCCACATCCGATTAATGCGGCGCGCCATCCCATAGCATTAGCGGACCGCTTTTTGTTTGACGTGTTGGTTCATGGTTGAAATCTCGGGATGGGCCGCCAAAAACTCCAGGATATCGGAAAGGTTAAAGGCGGGATTTTTCGGATACAGGCCCGCAAAAATTTTCGCGATCAATTCGAGATCTTCCACGGTATCCACGGTCAGGCGCAAATCGGCCACCGCCGGGGGAAATTCCGTGGGAACGTTGCGCAACCGGTATTTTTCCGGATGCTCCCAGAAGTGCAAAGAAACATGCTCATGATCAGCCGGGTCGGAGGAGACGCGATTGATTTCCGCCAGGTCGTCAGTGCGGAAAACACGCACGTCCGTGCCGCGCGGCGTGGTATAACCGCGCACGTTGGACACAAAATCAGCCCCCCCGATGCGGAAATCGCCGACCACCTTGTCAATCAAACCGGGGTCCATCAACGGGCAATCGCCGGTCACTTCCACGATCACATCGGCGCGATGGGCGCGCGCCGCCTCCAGCACGCGCAACAGGACATCGTCTTCACTGCCGCGAAAAACGGGGAGGTTCAATCGCTGGCCGAGATCGGCCAAAGGCTGGTCATCCACCTTGTCGGTGGTGGCGAGCACCACTTCGTCCACGGTCCGGGCGAGGCGCAATCGTTCCACCATCAATTCGAGCATCGGTTTGCCGAGGATGGGTTTCAATACTTTGCCGGGCAAACGCGAGGAACGCATGCGGGCTTCAATGATGCAAACAAATCTCATAGCGGGCGGCGGGACGGAACCTCAATTGGTTTTTTTCTGTTCAACATGCGCGTTTATTTTGACCATATCAGGCCGCAGAGACAAGAATTTTAGGATGGCCTTGGTGTCGGTGATTTCCTGCGGCGACAGCGATTCATAGAGAGTCTGGATGAATTTATAATCGTCCGCCATGTCCAGAGTCCAGCGGTTGGCCGAATGATTTTCTTCGCCAAGGAATGATTCCAAACGAAAAAGCGTCGGATTCCGGTGGAAGTAAACGGTGACATGCTCGCGCTCGTAGGTTTGTTTGGCTTCTTCGTGCGCTTTTTTTAAAGCGGCAAACGTAAATATTTCCGTATCCAGCCCGCGCGGGAAGGTGCGCTGGGTGACGTTGCTGAGATAATCCATCTGTCCGTAACGCTGATGAAACACTTTCAACATGTCGCGCAAAAGATAAGGATCAAACAGCGGACAATCCGAGGTGATCCGCACCACCACATCCGCCTGGCTGGCGCAGGCCGCCCCATAATAACGCCCGAGAACATCGTTCAAATCCCCGCGAAACACGGTCGCGCCGCATTTGACCGTCTCCGCCACGATGGCGTCGTCTTCTTTTTCATGCGTGGTGGCGACGATCACCTCATCCAGCAACGAACAAAGTTGGACCCGTTCGATCACGCGGGCCAAAACTGTCTTGCCCGCCAGCGGCAACAGGACTTTCCCGGGAAGACGCACGGAAGATAATCGTGCCTGAATGATGGCGACTGTTTTCACGGATGGGCAAGGACGCAAATTTTCATGGCCAAAAAATGGGCCATATTAAAATCATTTCAAGGTTTTTTATTCCGTCTGCGCTCAGATCTCAGCCGCTATTCGATGTAACTTCTCGCATCCACCGCCCGTCTTTGATACCGGTCATTACGGCAAGAAACCTTGATACCAAAACGCCTATTACCTACGCTAAAACCGATTGAGTGCCGCCATTTAACCATGAAATTCTTTTCCCCATTTTTCGCTCCGTTCTTTCTGGCCGTGGCCGGTCTATCCCTCTGTCCGGCGAGCAACCTTCCCGCCGCCACTCCCTTTCTCGAGACCACCGATCTTTTCGTCGCCGCCAACGGCGATTACTATCACATCCCCGGCATCGTCGTGACCAGCAAAGGCACCGTCCTCGCCTATGCCGCCTGGCGGGAACACGACACCCACGATTGGGGCAACATCAAAGTCCACCTCCGCCGCAGCACCGATGGCGGCAAGACTTGGGACGCGGCCCATCAGATCGCGCCCCAGGGCAAGGCGCCGAAAGCCATCGTCCTGAGCTCGCCGCCAAAAGTAAAAGGCCGCGAAAAAGAGATCACGGTGGATAACGGCGTCCTCATCCCTGATCGCAACGGTGCCGTCCACATGCTTTACTGCGTCGAATATCGCCGTGTATTTTACTCGCGCAGCGATGACGACGGCCTGACCTGGTCCAAGCCGACCGAGATCAGCAAGATATTTGAAAAATATCGGCCGGAAATAAATTGGAAGATCGTCGCCACCGGTCCCGGTCACGGCATCCAATTAAATAATGGCCGCCTCGAAGTTCCCGTCTGGCTGGCCACCGGCGGCAAGGAAGGCTACCAGCACAATCCTTCCATGGTCGGCGTGACCTTCAGCGATGATCACGGCAAAACCTGGCAGACCGGCGACATCGTCTCGCGCACCACCGGTCGAGGCACGGATCCGATTATCTATCATAATCCCAACGAAACCGAGGCCGTGCAATTGGCCGATGGCTCCGTTCTCTTCAACATGCGCACGCCTTCCGCCCATCAGCGCAAGATGACTTCCATCAGCCTGAATGGAGCCACCGGCTGGTGCAAGCCGCAATTCGTTGAAGATCTGCCCGAACCGGTCAATTTTGGCAGCACGCGGCGGCTAAGCTTGAAACCCGTCAGCGATAAAAATCGTCTCCTCTTTTCCATCACGGGCAGCCTCGAAACGCGCGCGGAAAAAGCGCCGGACGAAAAGAGCTGCAAACGCGAAGACATGACCGTGTTCCTCAGCTACGACGAAGGGAAGACCTGGCCCGTGAAAAAAATCATCCGCCCCGGAACCGCCGGCTGCGGCTACTCGGATCTGGCTGTCTTGCCCGATGGCACCATTTTGTGCGCCTACGGTGCCGGCCCGAAATTCGGCTCAGATGCGAAGATCGTTCTCACCCGCTTCAATCTGGAATGGCTGACCGACGGCAAAGATTCCGTTCCACTCGGCACGGCTGATCCCGGCGTCGAACAAGCCTCGAAATCTTCGGTCGCGCCAAAATGAAATTGTTCATTTACGCGCATCTGGATGAGCCGGGGCGGGCTTTGTTGCGACAGGAAATCTCCGACCTAAACGCCTACTGGGCCGACAAACATCATCCCACGCCGCAGGATCGAGAAGAATTTCCCAAGAGCGAAATCTGTTTCGGTAACGTCCCATCCGCATGGTTGACAGACCCCAATTCCCTCCGTTGGATGCAATTGGAATCCGTTGGTTTTGAGTATTACCAGAAGGCGGAGGCGGTCATCCAGGCCAAAGGAATTTGTCTCACCAACCTGCGCGGGATGTTCGCGCGGCCCGCCGCCGAAACGGCGCTCGCAGGACTGCTTGTCTTGCTGCGTGGCGTGGACGAACTGGTCCTCGCCCAGGCGAAACAACATTGGGCCAGCCTCGAAGTGCGGCCGCACATGGGTTTGCTTCACGGACGTAAGGCGCTTGTCCTCGGCCTCGGTTCCATCGGTCGGCAGATCCGCGACCTACTGAAAGCCTTCGGCTGCGACGTGACGTGTTACGCGCGGACTTCCGAGGAGGCGCAAATCCATGACGCGGCAAAATTGGACGCGCGGCTGGGCGAATTTAGCGTGGTGGTGAATTGCCTGCCGAACACTCCGGACACGCTGGATTTTTTCGATCACCGCCGCCTGGCCCGCCTTTCGCGCGAGGCGATTTTCGTCAATATCGGACGTGGCTCCACCGTGGATGAAGATGCCTTGGTGGAAGTGTTGAACGAACGGCGCATCGCTGGTGCAGCGCTGGATGTTTTTAAACAGGAACCCTTGCCAGCCACGCATCCGCTCTGGCGCTGTCCGCGAACCTTGATCATGCACCATACCGGCGGCGGTTACGCCGATGAATTGATTGACAAGGTCCGGGTGTTCGCGGCGAATCTCCGCCGTTACCAAAAGGGAGAGCGGCTGGAAAACCAGATAAATTTAAAACGAGGATATTGAAGTGCCAAAAATTGTCCGCATTCGACCGGTGTTGTTAAGCGCCCCTTACGCGGAAGGCGACGCCGACGCGAACATGGAAGTCCGCCTCCATCTGCCCAGTGGTTTGCGCACCACCGGCCTCGTTGAGATTACCCTCGACAATGGCGTCGTCGGCCTCGGCGAAGGTTATCTCGCTGTATTTGCCCCGCACGTCTTTACCGCCATCACCAACTTGATTGCGCCGCTGTTGATCGGGCGCGACCCCCAGGATGTGGAAACATTGTTCCGCGAAATGGTCACGCTGACCGGGTATTGGAGTTACCAGGGCGCGGCCCGTCACGTCGTCAGCGCATGCGAGATCGCCTTGCAGGATTGCCGCGCACAAATGCTGGGGGTGCCCCTCTGGCAAGCCCTCGGCGGACAAAAAAACCAACCGCTGCCCGCCTATGCCAGCGGCGGCGATTCCATCACCCCGGCGCACATGCAGCGCGAATTGGAACAGATCGCGCAGCTCGGGATAAAAACTTTCAAGATCCGCGCCCGAAAAAATTTGGTTGACAAAGTCCTGTGGTGCCAGCGCGAAGGCGCTCGTTCGAATATCGCCATCGCGGTGGACATGACCCAGAACCTCGTCGTTCCATCCCAGACGATGGAAGATGTCCTGACTTTTTTACAGCCCATTCGCGAAGGCGGCGGCAATCCGCTGGCGTTCGTCGAGGAAGTATTGGGTCCAGACCAGATCGAACACCTGCCGGAATTGCGGCGGCGCACGGATATTCCCGTGGCTGGCGGTGAAATCGTGACCACCGAGGATGAACTGCGCGCCCGCGTCCTCGCCGGCTATTATGGCATCGTGCAACCGGACGCCACCGTGATCGGCGGGATAAATTCCGTGCGCCGGGTTTTTGCCGCAGCGGGCGAGGCGGGCAGCCGCGTTTATGTGCATTGCTGGGGCGGCGCGGTCGGGATGATGGCGAATTATCATGTCGCGCTGGCTTGCGGCGGCGAACAAGTGGAATGGCCGCTGCCGCGTTATGACTTGCGCGAAGCTTTATTTGCCAAACCGTTGCAACCCGTGAACGGCCAGATCCAACTCGCGGATGCGCCGGGCTTGGGTGTACGTTTGACTAACGCAGTGGAAAAAGAATTTCCCTTCCGCGAAGAAGCCGTTTACCGCTGTCTTGTGGATCCGGCGCTTATTCCAACGGTCTCGTGGAAAATATAAGGGCCATCACCGCTTGATGTGCGACCGGGACAAAGGGGTCCCTGCCGCAATATCGCAAGCGGCGCTCTGCCCCATCAATTCCTCCAGATTACGCGGATGCAGCCCGTTGCCCGGACGGATGGAGCGGACGTTTTTATCGGTGAATTTTTCACCGGCCTTGATCGGTTGGACCACAAAAAGCGAACGGCGAAACGCGCGGCTCTTTTTCTCCGCTTCGGTGATCTGGTAATTCGGCTGACCCAGGGCTTTTTCCGCCACGCGAATCGCATCCACCATGGCTTTGAATTCTTCCGGCTCCAGTGAGAAAGCAGAGTCCGGCCCCGGTTCTTGCCGTGAAAGTGTCAAATGTTTTTCCACAATACACGCGCCGACCGCCACGGCGGCCACGGGGACGGCGACGCCCATGGTGTGATCGGAAAGCCCGGTCGGCACCTTGAACCGCGCGGCCATGTCCGGGATCGTGCGCAGATTCATCTCTTCCGGCGGCGCGGGATAGGAACTGGTGCATTTCAACAAAGCCAGTTGCGTTCCGCCCGCTTCGCGCACCGTGCGCACCGCTTCCTCGATTTCTTCCACCGTCGCCATGCCGGTCGAAGCGATGATCGGCTTCCCGGTTTTTGCCACGCGCCGGATCAAGTTCACATCCACCAACTCAAAAGAGGCGATCTTATGCACCTTCACGTTGAGCGATTCCAAAAAATCCACTGCCGTGGCATCAAACGGCGTCGAGAAAAAATCCATTCCCAAACTTTCCGCCAACACCTTCAGTTTCGGCTGCCAGGTCCACGGCGTGTAAGCTTCCTTGTAAAGATCATGCAACGTCCGTCCATCCCACAACGTCCCGCCGCCGATGCGGAAATGCTCGTTATCGCAGCGGATGGTCAGAGTATCAGCGGTGTAGGTCTGGAGTTTGACGGCGTCGGCCCCGGCGGCTTTGGCTGCCTCGACGATTTTCACGGCGTGCTCATAACTCTGATTGTGGTTGGCCGACATTTCAGCCACCACATAAACGGGCGCGCCCGGCCCGACTCGCCGCCGGCCAATCATCAGATGCTCGGTCATGACTTAATCATTTCCGGTTAAGAATAAAATGCAAAGCAGAATGTGGGCGGCGGACGGTCGTGGTTGCGGTTTTTCTCGCTTCGCTTTACCCTTTCCGCATGGACGCCCAAAAAATCCAGACGGCCATGGCCGACATTTCCACCGAGCAAGACCCGACAATCAAAAGTCTCAAGCTCGCGTCGCTCTGCAGCGCGCTTTGGGCGGAGCGGGGTATTGAACTCGTCGTCGTGGGTGGCTCAGCCATTGAGATTTTGACCGAAGGCGCGTATGCCTCCGGTGATCTCGACATGTGCCACGTCACTGCCGCGACTTTGCCGGTGCGCGAGCGGCAGGAAATCATGGGCCAGCTTGGGGCCAAAGGCGGGCCGCGGAACTGGCAGGTGGCCGGAATGTATTTCGATTTGCTCGGCCCGGCTGAAAGTTTTGCCCGCACCCCATACCGCCGGGTGGAAGCCCCGTATGGCGATGTCCTGGTGATGAAACCGGAAGACTTGCTGGTCGAGCGGGTTTTAATATCAGTTTATCCAGAGAAGCACCCGCCTGCGCGCGAGTGCGCCCGCGAACTCGCCATCGTTGCCTTGACCGGCGCGGTCAACATGAACTGGAACGAAGTTTTGCGGGTTGCCAATCTGCCTGAATATCGTAATGTTGACTTGTGCAAAGCACTCGTTAACGAAGTCGCCAATGAACATAAAATTAACAGTCCCTTCCATTCCGATTGAAGGCTCCATCAGCTATGAAGATTGGCTGAAAGGGCGGCGTTTTCGGCGGGAATTGAGCAAACTGGTTGCTCCGGGTGTTATCCGGCGCAAATCCAGTTCCAAAGATCGTCGTCTGAAAAAACTTTTCAATGGCGAGCGCGGCCTCCCTTTCACCCCCACCGAGAAACTTTAGGGCGTTATTTCCGGTTAAGAATAAAATGCAAAGCAGAATGTCCGGCCACCGTCTCCTCGCCGGCCTTGGTGAATCCGCAATATTCAAAGGCCCGGATGGACGCGGCGTTGGCCGGTTTGATCAAGGCGTGCAGCGTCGGGAAATTTCTCTCTTTGAAAACGCGGCGCACGCCCAGTCTGATCAGGTCAGCACCCAATCCCTGTCCACGAAATTTTTTGTCCAGGCTTACGCTGACACTTTCGCGCTCAAAACGGATCTGGCCGACCGGATGGTCGGCCGCATCCACCCCGATGTAAAATGCACAGTAAAGATCCTGCATTTTTCCCGCAAACCATTGCTGATGGACTTCCCAGGGAATGGGATCGGATGAAAAAGAAACGGCGCGGGTTTCGGGGTCGTTGGCCCATTCCCATAAAAGACGGCTATCTTCCTCCCGGGCCAGTCGAACCCTGATCCGTTCACTGGTGAGTTGTTGCACCACGCGGTCCGCTCCCTCGCCATCAATCAGGGCGCGGCCCTTCTGGCTCATCTCCGCGCGTCTCACGGGGTCGGCCAACAGCGATGCGATTTTGGCGACATCAAATTTTTCCGCGATTCCGGACTGGATCAAATTTTCCGCGTTATTGCGCTGATTATCCGCCAGCACCGAGACCATAAATGGCACGCCCAAAAAACACATTTCCCAACAAGTAGTGCCACCCGCGCAAAAAGCAAAATCGCTGGCCGCCAGGAGCGCCTCAAAATCGAACGGGTCAATCACCGTGCGATGTTTAGCCGAGGTTTGCAAAATGGCCCGGTGCGGATTCGCCGGGCCGATGACCACCGTGGCCTTGGTTTCCAGCGCCTGCATGATTTGCCAGGTCACATTATCCGGATCACTGCCGCCCATGGTGATGATGATGTTTTTGGCCTGATCGGGGACGGCTCGTTTGCTCTTGCGCCAGCGCCAATATCTTTTCCGCAACAGAACATAACGGCTGCCCAATAAAAGTTTGCCCGCTCCGACATACCACTCCGCCCTGGCTCCGAGGTTTTGGTTCAGGATAAAATCCGCCTGATACGGCCCGGCATCACCACAATCATCTATCACCAACAGCTTGTACTTTTCCTTGACCAGCTTTTGATAATCCACCCGGAATTGATACCCGTCGATCACCACGCAAGCCGCCTTCACTTCATCGGCGAAAGCGAGGAGTTCGAGTGCGTCCTGCTCGCTGCCGGGAGGGCTTTGCAAAACTTTGGAAGATTTGGGCGCGCTGCCGACAAAATGCACTGTTCCCGGCCACGCCTCCGCCAATGCCCGGCAGCGCATGAAATGACCGATGCCGATCTGCGCATTCGCGTCTGTCCGGATGACCAGCGTCGGGTTCATGCACGCAAGGCGTTTTTCAAGGCGGCGACCACCCGGTCTTGTTGCCGGTCCGTCAATTCATAATAGAGCGGCAGACTGATGGCTTCGCGGTAATATTTTTCCGCCACCGGAAAATCACCGGTCTTGAAACCGAGCTTTTGGTAATACGGCTGGGTGTGAACGGGGATATAATGCAGATTCACACCGATGCCGTTTTTTCGCAGCGTCTCAAAAACTTCGCGGTGCGATTTTTTGACGCGCACGATATACAGATGCCAGCTTGGGTTGGCATCAGGATGACACCAGGGCGTTTCCACCGGGAGATCTTTCAACAATTCGTTGTAGCGTTGCACGAGAGCGCGACGGCGTTGGACGAATTTCCCGATCCGATTCATTTGATTGAGGCCGAGCGCCGCCTGCAAGTCGGTGATGCGATAATTGTAGCCCAGATCAATCTGCTGATAATACCACGGGCCGTGGCTCGCTTCGGTCATCCGCTTGGGATCGCGCGTGATGCCGTGCGTGCGGAGCAGGCAGGCCTTTTCGTAAATGTCCCGGCGATTGGTCATGATCATCCCGCCTTCCGCCGTGGTGATGATCTTCACCGGATGAAAACTGAACGTGGCCAGATCGGAAAAACGGCAATCACCGACCGGTTTCTTCTGATACGAACCGCCGATGGCGTGCGAGGCGTCTTCCATCACGGCAAAACCGTATTTATTTGACAGTAGCCGGATGGCCTTCATCTCGCAGCTTTGCCCGGCGAGATGGACCGGGGCGACGATTTTGGGGATCTTTTTCGCCTTCTTCAATTTCGCCGCCAACTGCTCCACATCCAGGTTGTAAGTGCGCGGATTGATGTCAACAAAATCCACTTTGGCCCCGCAATAGAGTGCGCAATTGGCCGTGGCGACGAAGGTGATGGGTGAAGTCCAGAGCTGATCGCCCGGTTTCAGATCGAGGGCCAAAGCGGCCAGATGCAGTGCGGCGGTGCCATTGGCCAGGGCGACGGCGTATTTTGCACCGCAATATTCGGCCACGCGTTGTTCGAATTGTTCGATGGCGGGGCCTTGCGTCAGCCAGTCGGAGCGCAAAACCTTGACGACGGCGGCGATGTCCGCAGCGCTGATAGATTGTCGGCCATAGGGCAACATGTAAACAGAACGCTAAAGGATGCAGGCGAAAGGCTAAAGCATAAAAGTTCTTCTTAACCACGGTGGCACGGATGGGCACGGATGATTTGCCCGCGAAACACGCTAAAAAACGCGAAAAAGGAACTGAGAAAGATTTTTAGCCACAAAGAACGCAGAGAACACAAAAAGGAATTGCCAGAAAGCTCTTTTCCATTCGCGTAAATCCGTGCCATCTGTGGTTAAATTCTTTTTCGTGTATTTCGCGTTTTTCGCGGGTAAAAGTTCGTGAAAATCTTTCTGAAAATTCGCGGATGCCCCAACTCATGTTCCCAGATTCGCACCACCTTCCACCCCTTCTGCCGCAACGTCCGATTCACCAACAAATCCGAAGTCTTTTTTTCGGCAAAACGTCAGGCTTGCTGCTCGGCTCGCGGGTTCTCTCCTCCGAGGAGAGGGAGGCACGACCAGCGCTATGACATCTCGCCCACGATGCCGTTGGCATCCCAATTTTCCTGGCTGATGGCATTGGGATCAACGCTCCAGCGGGCGGCGAGGCGGCCGACTTTTTCGCAGTTGGCGGCCAATAGGCCGTCGGTGGTGAAATGGTCGAGTTCGCTGCCGTAGTCGAAGGAGCGCAATCCAAGGTCTTTCTCCGCCGCAGTGATCGGACCTTCGTTCCAGAGGACGCCATCGCCCCAAGCGTAAGCCCGGTAGATGCGACCGCTCTCGGTCAAAATCCAGGCGTGATGATTCACCACAGGATTGGCGTTGTAGTATTGCACCTGGCCAAGTTTCTGGCTGAGCCGGGAGATGAAATGGAAAAATTTATCCACGTCGTCGGAAGGATCGGGCAGCGCGGAACCCATGACCAAAATCCAGCCGGAGATGGCCGGGGAGATAAATAATTTGTCCTCTTTCGCTTCCACCAAACCTTCTTCCCAGGAACAAGGGGTCGCATGATGCAGCCGCAGGGCTGCTTGAACAGCAGTCCAATCTTCGCCTTTGATCGCCAGCCAACGGGTGGGTCGCGCAAGAATGGACGAGCGAAAGCCGGTGGCCAAAGGGCGGTTGGAGAAATCGAAACATTGCCGGGCGAAACCATCGGCGGCGCGTTCCATCCGGGAACGGCGCAAGGCGCAGTAAACAAAGAAAAGTCCGATACCCAACACGACCCCAAACGGAATCAACATCAGAAGCGCGGCAATTTCCTTCAATGCAATCTGGCTCACAGGATTTTGGACAACATAATCTTTTACGCGTTCATCTTCAACTCTGAATTTCCGGCAATGGAGCGCCAAGCATTGCTCGGCACGAATGGAGCATCCAGATAAACTCGCCGAGCAATGCTCGGCGCTCCAATCGGAATAACCAAACTGGCCCGTTACTGAATTTCCTGTTGCCTCAGAGCGTCAGAGGCAGTTTGATTTATCTATGTCTCATCGGCTCCAAATTAAATGGGTTCTCTTGTGTTCAGCGTTTTTGCTGTCAGCCAGCGTTCTGGCGGCGGCGGAAAGTTTCGCGGTGCGCGAGGGTGACCGGATCGTATTGCTCGGCGATACGTTGATTGAACGCGAACAATCTTCCAGTTGGCTGGAAACGGTGCTTTATTCCCGGTTCGCCGACCGCCATTTCATCGTGCGCAACCTCGGCTGGAGCGCTGATACGCCGGCCGGTGAATCGCGGGCGAGTTTTGATTTTGCCGAGGCGGACAAAGGTTTTCAGGCTTTGACCAACAAGGTGGCGGAAGAAAAACCGACGGTCATATTTCTTGGCTATGGCATGGCCAGTTCTTTTGATGGTGCGCCCGGGTTGCCCAAATTCAAGACTGACTTGAATCGCCTGATTGATGCCCTGCAGAAGAATGGGCCGGTGCGGTTTGTGATTTTCAGCCCGATCCGGCATCAGAAACTCGCGCCGCCTTTGCCCGATCCGGCCCGGCATAATAAGGAGCTGGAACTTTACACGTCGGCCCTGTTGGAGATTGCCCGGCAACGGGGTTTTCCATTCGTGGATCTTTTTCATTGGCAACCGTCGGGCGCGGCGCGGGACAATTCCGACAATGGAATACATTTGACTCCAGCCGGTTATCAATCGCTGGCCCGGGAAGTGGAACGGCAATTGGGTTGGAAACTGCAATCCTTCAAGGGCAGCGCCAAACAGGAGGAGCAAATCCGCCAGATCGCCATGCAGAAGAACACGCTTTTCTTCGACCGCTGGCGTCCGCAAAACGAAACTTATCTGTTCGGTTTTCGCAAACATGAGCAGGGGCAGAACGCCAAGGAGATTACGCAATTCGATCCGTTGATCGAAGCGGCTGAACAAAAAATTTATGCCCTGCAAGATGTCATCGCCGGGAAAATCAAACACGCACCGGAAAGCAAAGTCAGCAAACCTCAAGCGTCGGATGCGCCTTATAAACTTGCGCCTCTTCCGAAGCCGGATTTTGAAGTGGAACCGGGTTTTGAGATCAGTTTGTGGGCGGAGAATCCCTTGATGGCCAAACCGATCCAGATGAATTTTGATCCGCAGGGGCGGTTGTGGGTCGCGAGTTCGGAGATTTATCCGCAAATCACGCCGGGCCAGAAAGCCAATGATAAAATCATCATTCTCGAAGACACCAAAGGCACCGGACACGCCGATAAATCCACGGTTTTTGCCGACGGCTTGTTCATTCCCACCGGGGTGGAGCCGGGCGATGGCGGCTGTTACGTCGGCCAAAGCACGGAACTGCTGCATCTCATGGATACGGATGGCGACGGCAAGGCGGATAAGAAGCGGGTGGTGCTGTCAGGATTCGGCACGGAAGATACGCATCATATCGTGCATACGTTGCGCTGGGGCCATGACGGAATGCTTTATTTTGATCAATCCATTTATATCCATAGTCACTTAGAAACGCCGAATGGTGTGGTGCGTTTGAACAGCGGCGGTGTTTTTCATCTGCGCCCGCCCACGATGGAACTGGATGTTTTTGTGCGCGGCTTTTGCAATCCGTGGGGGCATCAGTTTGATGAATTTGGCGAATCGTTCATCACGGATGGAGCAGGTGGGGGAGGGATCAATTTCGGGATTCCGGGCGCGACCTATTTTACGTATGCCAACATGCGCCGGGAAATGGCCAGTGTCAGTCCGGGCAAATATCCGAAATTTTGCAGCCTGGAAATCATCCGCAGCCAGCAATTTCCAGATGATTTTCAGGGAAATTTTTTGACGGCGGATTTTCGGGCCCATCGCATCGCGCGGTTTTCCATCAACGAGGACGGCGCGGGTTATGTGACCAAGGAGATGTCGGATTTCGTGCGCAGCACGAATGTGACGTTCCGGCCGATTGATCTGAAGTTCGGCCCGGACGGCGCGCTCTACATCGCGGATTGGTCGAATCCGATCATCAATCACGGCGAAGTGGATTTCCGGGATGCACGGCGGGATCATGAGCATGGCCGCATCTGGCGGGTGACCGCCAAGGGGCGTCCGTTGTTGCCGAAGCAGAATTTGATCAAGGCTAAGAATGAGAAATTATTTGCGGAGTTGCTTTCGCCGAACGCGAATACGGCGCAACAGGCCCGGCGGGTTTTAACGGAGCGAGGAACGGCCATTCTGGGCGATCTGAAAAAATGGACCAGGCAGCAGACCGAAGACGAGGCTTTGATGCAGGCGTTGTGGATGTATCAGTCGTTGAATGTGCGTAATGATGGTTTGCTGGATAAAGTTTTGGCCGCCCAAGATGGAAAAATTCGCGCGGCGGGGGTGCGGGTACTGAGTTTTTGGACACGGCCGAACGACATGGAAGTTTATCAACGATTGCTAATGGATTCGCATCCGCGCGTTCGGCTCGAAGCCCTTCGGGCGGTGGCGACCATTCCATCGCTTCGGGCGGCGGAATTGGTTTTGAGTGTGACCGATAAGCCGATGGATCCGTTTGTGGATTATGCTGCGTGGCTTAGCATCAACGATCTGGCGGCCTCGTGGGTGGACGGCGTGAAATCCGGCGCGTGGCCGGTTGAAGGCCGTGAGAAGCAACTGGAGTTTGGTTTGAACGCGATCATGCCGGGTTTGGCGGGCGAGGCCTTGACCGCATTGCTGGAAAAGCAGCCGTTGACCAGCGACGGCAAGGGGCCGTGGATTGAATTGATCGGTCGCGCTGGCACGCCGCATGAGCTGCAACTTCTCTATGATAAAGTTTTGCGTCGCGAGTTTAAGGATGCAGCATTGCTTCGCGCACTGGCCGCGTTGCAAAGCGCGTCTGACTCGCGCGGCAAACTGCCAACGGAAAAACTGGCTGACATTGGAAACTTTTTCGATGGTCGCAATGACGCCGTTCGCGTGGCGGCGATTCATTTGGCGGAAAGCTGGAAGGCTGGGGTGGCCGATAAGTTGATCGCGCTGGCCGGTTCGGCTGATACTTCGGCGGCGGTGCGGGACGCGGCGTTTGCGGCGTTGCGGAAGATCAGCGATGAAAAATCCATCGCCGCGCTTCGTCCGTTGGCCAAAGCTCCCAATACAATGGCGATCCGGCGTCCGGCGGTGCTGGCGCTGGCCGCCATGAGTTTGACCAATGCCGGCCCGGCGGCAGTGACTTTGTTGCAAGATACGACGAAGGAAGACGAGGCGCTGAGCCTGTGGCGTGAGTTGTTAAATAATAAAGGGGCCTCGGAAGTTTTAGCCAAGGCGTTGCCGGTCAGCGGATTTTCGGCGGTGGCGGGCAAGGCGGGTTTGCGCGCGGCCCGGGAAACCGCCAAATCAGAGACGGAATTGGTCATGGCTTTGACTCGCGCGGCGGGTTTGCAGGACGCTGACACGATGCTCACCACCAATGAAATCAAACAATTGGTGGAAGAGGTGGTCGCCCATGGGAACGCGGCCCACGGTGAAAAAATCTTCCGGCGCGCGCAACAAAGTTGCACCAGTTGTCATGCCATCGGTGGAGTCGGTGGCAAAGTCGGGCCGGATTTGACTTCGATCGGCGCGAGCGCTCAGGTGGATTATTTGGTGGAGTCGGTATTTTATCCGAACAAACAAATCAAAGAAGGCTACCACGCTTATCTGGTGGAGACGGTGGATGGTGAGGATTTGTCCGGCATTTTTGTCCGTGAGAACAGCGAGGAATATGTTATCCGCACCTCGGGCGACAAAGAAGTTTCGATTCCCAAAAAGCAGATCAAAAGTAAAAAACTGGGCGGCTCGCTGATGCCGTCGGGCTTGGTGGATGCGCTGACGCATCAGGAACAGTTGGATCTGTTCCGGTTTCTTTCGGAGCTGGGGAAACCTGGTCCATTCGATGCCTCGAAAGGAAATGTGGCGCGCTATTGGAAGGTGGCGGCGGACTCGATTCATGCGGAACAATTCGGTGACAAGGCGTTTATCAGCTCTGACTTGTCTGGCGCGGAATGGCACAGTGTTTTCTCCTTGGTGGATGGACGCGTGCCGAAAAAAGAATGGCATGTGGCGGGAACGCCGGATCACAGCGGGTCGGTGCCGCATTATTATATCGGCACGAAATTCCGCTCGGTCAAAGCCGGGGTCTGTCATTTTAAATTTCCTGAGGCGGCTGGTGCAGCGGTGTGGATTGATGGGAAGGCGGTTCCGGTCCATGAAACGATCAGCACGGAGCTTTCATCGGGGATACATACCATTGTCATCAAATTTGATGCGCAAAAAGTTCCGGACTTTATCAGATTGAGTTCGGATGATGGGACGTTTTTGGGGAATTGAGGACGGAGATTTTTTAACCGCAAAGAACGCATAGACCGCAAAGAAGAGAATTCATCCGCGAATTTCGCCAATTGACGCGAATGAAAAGAAGGAAATATTTTTCAGGGCACCGTTTACGGTTGGACGAACGGAGGCATTGGGCAGTCGAGGGTTTCGGCGATGGTGCGGAGGAGTTCGGCTTCGGATTCCTGGATGATGCCGTCGGCGGCGACGACTTGGGCGCAGGCGTTGATGATGTTCTTTTTGATTTGAGGGACGGCTTGGTCGAGGCGATTTAAGGCGGCGTCGGTTTGCTCGAGGTCGCATTGATCGGCGGGGAGGAGGTTGAAGTTTATTTGGACGATGCGGGCCAGAAAGGCGGCGCCTTGTTGGAAGGCGTCGAGGACTTTGGCGGGGTCTTCCTGTCCAGCGTAAGCGAGGGCGGAGAGGAGGATGTCGCAATCGGCGGAGACGCCTTTCAGGGAGTAGTATTGGATGGAAGGTTTGCGCGCGCCGAAGAATTTAGTGTCGAGATGGCGCAACACGATTTTGCGCAGCATGTATTCGAACAAGTCCACCTGGCCGTCGCTTTCGATGAGTGGATCGAGGGTTTTTTTGAATTGCTGGTATTGGTCAGGAGAAAGTTGGCGCAAGGCAGGAAGCGCAAGATCCACGAGCGGAAGTTTTGCGTGGCTGGCGATGGAGGTAACGTCAGGCAGGATGCGCCCGGTTTCTGCACGAATGGCTTCGGAGGTGTTTTGTGCGACCAAGGCGAGTTGTTGGTCGCGTTCGGTGGCATCGGTGGAAATTAATAACGCGTAAATCAACGCTGAGGCACCGAAGGGTTCGCGGGCGGCTTGCCGGATGGAATCGGGAATATTTTGACGAAACTCTTGGGCATAATGCAAATGGGCCGGGGCGGGTTTTCCGGTGTGGGCCATGGCGGCGGTGGCGGTGATCGTCGGCATGATTCGGCCCAAGTCAGCCAAGCCACCGGGTAGATCGTCGTTGGGAATTATGTCAATATAAGGGTGCGAAGGAGCGGAAGTCCGCGCCACTTCAACCATTTCGCCCACATGAGGAAATTGGCCGTCAAATGCAGGATCCAGGGTCTTGATGCGTTCAGCCAGGGGCGGATGGGTGGCAAACAGGTCGAACAACGGGGGCTCGATACCATTGCTGAAAAACATGTGCGAAGCTTCGCTGGCGTGATTTGCGTCCAGCCGCGAGCCAAAGCTGAGTCCACCGATTTTTTTTAACGCCCCGGCGAGGCCGGCGGGATTACGGGTGAATTGGACGGAAGAGGCATCCGCCAGGAATTCGCGTTGCCGGCTCACTGCCGCCCGGATCAATTGGCCGAATAACGACCCCACCCAACCGACGATGATCAGAACCAAGCCAAATAATGGCAGCGCATTTTTGCGGTCATTCGAGCGCAACAGAACGCGACCGATAAAAGTCAGGCAGACAATCCCAAAAATGATTCCCATCAAACGCAAGTTCAGGCGCATGTCGCCATTGAGGATGTGGCTGAATTCGTGACCGATGACCCCTTGCAGTTCGTCGCGGGTCAGAAGTTTTATGGCGCCACGAGTGACGCAAACGACGGCATCCCCCGTGGAATGGCCGGCGGCGAAAGCATTGATGGCGGTCTCATTGCGCATGATATAGACGCTGGGCACCGGCACGCCGGAAGCGATGGCCATTTCTTCGACGATATTCAGGAGCTTCCGTTCGTCTGGATCGGTGGTATTGGGTGGAACAAGTTCGCCCTCCATCATATCCGCCACTGCGCTTCCGCCACTGGCCAGTTCCAGTGATTTAATGATGCTGCCAATGATAATGATGGCGAGTGTGCCGAGGGCGACAAAGGCGAAGAGTTGGGGCTTCCACCAAGTCAATTCGACATTCTGGTAAAGATTCCGATCGTAAGAACGATAACGGCCATGGTGCAACAAGGCTCCATAGAAAATAACGACCGACGCCAGATAAAGCGTGACGATGAGCCCGGTCATGCCCGCGATGAAATAGCCGATGAGCAACGTGGTGTTGCGGCGGGCTTTTTCTTGTTGAGCGAAGAAGTCCATGGTTAGGGGGAATGACTAATGACTAAGTCCGAATGACGAAAGAATGATTTAATGACCAAATGACGAATGAGCACGGGCCGGTTCGTGCATTGGATCAGGCCGCTGGTTGTTTCATTATTGTTCATGGTACTCAAAAGTTGACGTTGACCGCTTGTTTTTCTTCGGCGTTTTGCACGAGGAAAAGTTCCGCCGGACCGAAACCGAAATTGTTGGCGATCAGATTGGAGGGGAATAATTCGCGCCGGGTGTTGTAGAAGGTGACGGTGTCGTTGTAGGCCTGCCGGGCGAAGGCCACGCGGTTTTCCGCCGAGGTCAGTTCTTCCATGAGGTTTTTCATCAGGCTGTTGGCTTTGAGATCGGGATAGGATTCCGCCACGGCGAAGAGCCGGCCCAAGGTTCCAGTCAGTGTGGTTTCTGCGCTGGATAATTCACGCATGGCGGTGGGGTCGCCGGGTTTGGCGGCGGCTTTGGTGTTGGCGGCGGTGGCGGCGGCGCGGGCGCTGGTGACTTCTTCGAGAGTGTTGCGTTCGTGTTTGATGTAGCCTTTGGCGGTTTCGACGAGGTTGGGAATGAGATCGTAACGCCGTTTGAGCTGGACATCGATTTGCGCGTAGGCATTGCGGTAGCGGTTGCGCAAGGTGACCAGTCCATTGTACGCACCGATGATCAATGCGGCCACGACGACCAAAAATAGTATCAGACCAATTGCCATAATTCGTGCGGTTCTTTTGCTGCTTCACTGCTAAGGCAATTGAGGGTTGGGGGCAATTACAATCTCAGGCAATTCTTCCACTGGGTGAAAATTATCCTTCGGTTTAAATTTCCGGCTCTCCTTTGGCCCCATGCCAGAAGCGCAGGACATAAATTGCTTTTGGATCGGCTTTGATTTCATAGATGATCCGAAATGGGCCGTGAATGATTTCGCGGACGGAAGGATCATCTGTTTCCGGGACAACGCGCCCGCGTTCGGGGAAAGTGCCGATGGAAAGCGCGCAGTCAATCAATTCATGGCCGAAAGATCGCGCCCGGTCAGGATTGTCTGTGGCGATGAAGGTGACAACGGACTTCAGATCGTCCAAGGATTGCGGGGTGAGGATTACTTTGAAGACCATGAGTCCACCAGCTTATGGGCCTCTTCCACTGAGACGCCTTCGTTTCGGCTGGCTTGTTCGCGGGCGGTTTGGAGACCGGCGAGCAATTCAATTTCCCGCGCGATTTCTGGCAGGGGCATACCTTCCGGGAGTTTGGCAACCAACTCCATCACCATTTCTTTGCTGCTCATACGATTATTGTCCGCTTTCATCCGCAAAAATGCAAGATTTGGAATTTGCGCCCGCGCCGGATTGACGCCAGATTGTGGGCCTGAACGATGCCAGTTGAATTTAAAGATTATTACAAAACGCTCGGCGTGCCGCGCACGGCCAGCAGCGATGATATCCGCAAAGCGTTTCGCAAGCTCGCGCGCCAATATCATCCCGACGTCGCCAAGG
Organism: uncultured Verrucomicrobiales bacterium; assembly: GCA_903927905.1. GTDB lineage: Bacteria > Verrucomicrobiota > Verrucomicrobiia > Limisphaerales > Palsa-1400 > CAIYOY01. The sequence continues at coordinate 37,448 of CAIYOY010000391.1, forward strand.
ACAAGAAAACGGCGGAAGAAAAATTCAAGGAGATCAACGAGGCCAATGAAGTTTTGAGCGATGCGGACAAGCGGAAAAAATACGACACGCTCGGGGCGGATTGGAAGACCGGGGGGCAACAGCCGCCACCCGGTGGTGGGCAGGCTTATCGCACGCATACCTGGCGCAGCGGTCAGCCGGGTGGGCAGGAGGATTTTGAATTTGGCGGGACGGGCTTCAGTGATTTTTTTGAACAATATTTCAGCGGACGCCAGGGTCGGGACAGTTATCGTGAAGCCGGCACGGAGAAGGGCCAGGATGTGGAAGGTGTTTTGATGGTGACTTTGGAAGAGGCGATGGCGGGATCGGTGCGGGCCATCAGTGTTCGGCGCAATGGCGTTTGTCCGGAGTGCCAGGGTTCCGGGATCAAAGGTCGGCGCACTTGTCCGACGTGCGGTGGAGCGGGGGAAGTTTCCACCACGCAAACGCATCAGGTAAAAATTCCGGCTGGAGTGCGCGATGGACAAAAACTGCGCATCGCCGGTCGCGGCGATCCCGGCAGCGGCGGCGGGCCGGCGGGAGATTTGTATTTGCGCGTGCGGCTGGCGAGTCATCCGGATTTCCGGGTGGAGGGCGCGGACCTGTACTACGACTTGGATCTGGCACCGTGGGAAGCGGCTTTGGGCGCAAGCATTTCGGTGCCGACGCTCAGCGGATCGGTCAGCATCAAAATTCCGGCGGGCACACAGAACGGGCAACGATTGCGGGTTAAGTCGCGAGGTTTGCCGGGGCGGAATAATGATCCGGGCGATCTTTACGTGGTCGCGCGCGTGCAGATGCCGAAAGAAATCGGTGAGAAAGAAAAAGCGGCGTGGGAACAATTGGCGAAGGAATCGAAATTTAATCCGCGGGCGTAAATGTTTTCTGCGACAATTTGGAGATAAGAAGGAAAAATTAGCGCTGCGCGGAGAGAGTTCGTCCTCATCCCGGCCTTCTCCTCCAGGAGAAGGAGAGAAACATTCGCCGTCTTCGGGCTATAATTTAGGGTTTTTTCTATATAATAGCTTCGGCCCTACCATTCCCACTGCATCAATTGCGTCCTGCTGCCGAAATAAATTCCGCTTTCCGTCACTGCGAAGCCGCAGGTAATTGGGTCGGGACTGCGGGCAACTTCGGTGATGGCATAGGTATCGGGATTGATCTTGAAAATGCTTTTTTGCGTCAGGCCGTAAAGACAGTCGTGCGGCGCGTAGTAAGCCAAAGAGATTTCCTGCACCCGGCCCAACGGCGATTTTTCCTGATGCAACACTTCATGTGTTTTTGGGCCGAGCACGAAAATCGTTTCTGACGGATAAGAAACACCGAAGAGTTTTCCGTGCGCTGCGGTCAAAGCGACCATTCCGTGATCGCCCGGGATGATGACACTTTCCCAGTCTTTGCGTTTGGTTTTCGGATTCCATCCGAAGAGGACACATTCTTTGGCCACGGTTTGCCCGCCGCCACCGGCGGCGATGTCTGAGCCGCCAAATATTTTTTTCGTCACCGGTTCGTAGCACAACGCCGAGATGCCCTGATTAGTCACGATGTTGCGATAGTTTTCGGTGACGGCATCGGCCTTGGGATCGTAGATGCCGAGAGCGCCGCCGACTTCGCCATACGGCGGCAGGCTGCCGACATAAATGCGTTTGTCCGGGCCGATGATCATGGCGCGTGGACGCAAGTGGCCATCGCCCATGTAGCCAAAACCGCGCGGGTTATCATTGTGGGTCGGGCCGAAGTGCCACGGTTTTTTTGGATCGTAGATGCTGAGAAATCCGCGCGGATAGGCGCAGGAATAAAGCAGCTTGCCATCGGTGGCGAAGGAATAAACTTCCGCGCCAGTGGTCGGGCCGAGATCGCGGAGCTTTTTGTCGGCGGGATTACAATCAAAAATTTCCAGCGGCAAAACAGAACTGCCGTAAATGCGTCCGCTCGGTCCGGCGGCGACAGTAAAAATAGCGGTGCCGACGCTGTCGAAGGGCACGTGTTTATCTTCGGTCGCGCCATTGGTGGAAATCAAGGTGTAAACAATATTTCCATTTTCCGGACGGTCGTTGGTGATGGAGCGGCCATCGTGCAAAACTGGCAGCGGTTGAGCGGGCGAACCGGCCACTTCCGTCAGAGTGTCGCCTTCAATGCGAAAAGTTTTTGCGCCAATTCTGGCATAGACTTGATCGTTTACTTGGGAAACCGTGGCGTTTCCGAGCGGACGTTCGTTATCGGCGAGCAGCGGGGTGACTTTTCCGGTGGTGGGATTGTAACGGGCAACTTGGGCGTGTACGGTCCCGATGCCGATATAAACCGAGCCATTGGTCGAACTGGCGATGCTGCGGGCGTACATTTCGTGTTCGTCCAAGCGCGCGAGGTCTTCGGATTTTCCGGTGGCTGGATTGTATCGAACGAGTCGTGCATGAGGATACGTGCAGCCGTAAAGCCAGCCGTCGGCTCCCAGGGTGAGATGCCAAATATAAGTTTCCGTGGCGCTTGGTTTGCCCAGCGAAACCAATCCTTTCTCCGGTTGTCTGGGATCGAACTTCAAAAGATAACCGCTTTCCCAGGTGCCGAGATAAACGCATTTATCCGGCGCAATGATCATGGCCCAGGCGCCTTCGCCCATCGGAGCATTGAATTGCCGCGATCGGCCTGATTGCGGGTCCACTTGCAACAGAAACAATTTGCTGCCCGCCTGCGAGCAATTGAAATAAATCACTTCGCGCCCGGTTTCATCCACGCCCACTTCCGAGCCCATGACCATGACGGATTTGACCGGAATGCCGAGCTTATGGAATTGCCCGGCCTGAACGGGTAGCGCGATCAATAATAATACCATCCACCGGCCAATCCGAAATAATTTGGAAGTCATCAACGTCTTTGACTACCTGAAGCCCGACCACATTCATACTCCTCTTTTAATTTGGCAGTAAGCTGCTTTGCGGGAAAACGGAGCGCGGGTCTGTGACCCGCAGCAGCGTGAAATTGGAAAGACGCTTTGAATAACTCTACCACCTTCTGCCTGGCGAAGCTGCTGCGGGTCACAGACCCGCGCTCCGTCAAAGCAACCCATTTTGAATTTCGCGTCTTTCGCGGGCACCCATTTTTCCTTTGCGTTCCATGCGTTCTTTGCGGTTAAATTGCCTTTCTATTTTACATGAAAATCATTCGTTACGAAAATGAAGCGGGTCAAATTGAATTTGGCGCAATCAATGCCTCCGGCAAAACATTTAAGCTCGACGGTCACATTGCCCAGTCGCCCAAGGTCACCACTACCCCGTCGTATGTCAAAAAACTACTCGCGCCCATCCAGCCGACCGCCGTTTTGTGCATCGGCTTGAACTATCGCCAGCACGCCGCTGAAACAGGAGCCAAAGTCCCGGAGTTTCCGGTGCTTTTTTGCAAAGGCCTCAACACCGTGCAAAACCCGAACGATCCGATCCAGCTTCCGGTCCATCTGAAAAGCAACGAAGTGGATTACGAATGTGAACTGGCCGTGGTCATCGGCAAAACTTGCAAAAACGTCAGCAAAAAAGACGCGCTCAAATACGTCCTCGGCTACACCTGCGGCAACGACATCAGCGCGCGCGACTGGCAAAAGAACTTCGGCGGCGGCCAGTGGTGCCGGGGCAAATTCTTTGACACCTTCGCCCCGCTCGGACCGTGCCTGGTGACGGCGGATGAAATTCCGAACCCAAACACGCTCTCGATCAAAACGATCCTCAACGGTCAGGTCATGCAGGACTCGAACACGAGCGACATGATTTTCGATGTGCCGACTTTGATTGAATTTCTCAGCGGCAGCACGACGTTGCTGGCCGGAACCGTTATTCTGACGGGAACGCCACAAGGTGTCGGCATGGCCCGCAACCCTCAAGTCTGGCTCAAGCCGGGCGATAGCGTGACTGTGGAGATTGAGAAGATTGGGAAGCTGACGAATCCGGTGGAAGCGGAGAAATAATTTCGCCGTTTCGGCAATTCAAGACTGGGACAACGGTTGATCTTCTTGCAGTGCAGGTTGCTTGCGACGTTTTAAAAATCCAGCCAATCCCAATATGGTGACGGCTCCGGCTGCTATTTGATAGCCGGTGAATGGCCCCAGAATGGCGGGTGTATCACGAAAAAACTCATGCACCAGACGGAATACGCCATAGGCCATGAGGTAGAGGTGAAAGTGCTGGCCGACCAGTTTTTGATTCCGTCGGAGAATGGCAAACGCCACGATCGCTACCAAGTTGAAGATAATTTCGACAGGAACCGCCGGCCAGCGGGCGGCTCCGTGCGCGTCCCTCAAGGTGAACCAAGCTGGCTGACAAATCTTCCCCAGACAACAGCCATGCAACAGGCAGCCGATGCGGCCAAGGATAATGCCAACGGGACAAATGAACGCAAACCAGTCGCCGGTCGCGCGGGTGTAGCCGAGAAATTTCTTGGCCAATTCAACGGCAGCGTAACCGCCAAGCAACGCACCCAGAACAGTTTTACCAGTCGCCAGTTGCAGCCACATGTCCGGTTGGCCAAAGTGCAGCCAACCTTCGGCCAGGATGTAAACGACTTTGGCCCCCGAGGAATGCGCCGATTAACGCGGCAATGTAAATAAAGAGCAACCGTTCATCGCGTCGCGCGATGCGCGACCAAAGAACCAGGCTGACCACGATTCCGCCCAACATCAGCCAGCCGTAAGGGGAGCCGTTCATGCGCTTCCAGAATTATTAACCTCTGGAAATCCAGAATAGTATCGGCAAAACGAATCCAGTTTTCCATCCGGTCGGATGACATGTGTGCAGCAGCGGTCAATGCGGTCTTGGTCCCAAGTCCACGCATCCATGAATGGCTTGATCATGATGCGGAAGGCCATGGAAGATTTTAACTCCAGCTTCTTGAGCAAATGGCCCAGCGGTTCACTTTCGCAGCCGCATTGCGCCAGGTCTTCCACCGTATAATGAATTTTATCTTTGAGAAAACCCTGGAGCTGCGCGAAATCAATGAAGTTACTGATGGAATGGATAGATCCTCCTGCCCGAATCAAATAACCAATGGTGGCACAATTCGGATCGCCGCAGGGCAAGGGCGTGAAATCCTCAAACTTCAATTGTCCTTTCGCGTGTTCGACAGCAGACAGAATGATGTCTCCGGTGTTCAAGCGTGTGGTTGGGTCAAACGGTGTCCGTTGCACTTTGAAACTGTCCGGTTTGCGACCACTGGCAAACATCGGTTGCAAAGTGATGCCGTGAACATGCGGAAAGCCCAGGCCAAATTCAATCGCCGACCAGACATGCGGCAAGTTTTCTGCCGTGACCGTCATGGCCAGCGTGATGGGAATGTTGACCTCGGCGCATCGCTCAATGCAACGCTGCCGCATGGCCCGCAAATCCGCGCCGCGCAAAAATTGCTGCGCTTCCGCCTGCACCCCGTCGAACTGCAAATAAAGCTGCAAACCACCCTTGGCAAACATTTCGCCCAACCGCTGCGCAAATTCCTCATCGTTCGCGATGCGAACGCCGTTGGTATTGAGCAGCAAATAATCTATTTGCGGATGATCTTTGGCCCATTGCAACAAATCAAAAAACTGCGGATGCAACGTCGGTTCGCCACCAGAGAACTGGAGGATTTCAATCTTCCCCTTTCGTTCAATGACTCCTTCGATGCGTTGTTTGAGGTTATCCAGCGGAATGGCATCCACTTTCTCCCCGGCACCAACCGGTGAATTGGCGTAACAAGTCGGGCAGGCAAGATTGCAGGAATTGACGATCTCGATCAGTGCCAGACAAGTGGATAGCGTTTCAAACGGCTCATCGCCCCGCCCCTTCGCATTGCGACCAGTAGTGCCGACCGGCGGTTTGTCCGTCGAACAACCTCCCGGCCCGCATCCGCAAGCATTCACCGAGTCCCCCTTGGCCAGCCAATAAAAACGGGCATCGGAAGCAATGCACATGGAGGCCTCCCCATGCGTCGGACATTTTCTGTTTAAAAAAACTTTTTGCCCGATTTTCCAAACTTCGGCGGGACAGGAAATATGGCAGGTGGGACAGCGACTGGTGGTTTGCTTCAACAACTCCTGGCCAATTGGGAATTTTAATCCCGCAATTTTATTCGTTAAGTAATTGGGGTTCATCGATGGCCCATAATCATGATGCAGCCCGCAAATGCAATGGCAACATAAACAACGACAACCCCCACTCCAAAACAAATTGTCCCGACTACACGACCAATTATTGTTTTAGTAAAGCGCCGGGCCAGGGCATGGCCCGAAAGCAAAGCACCAATAAAAAATAACGTCGGGCTTTGGGTAGCCAACGCCAATACTGGTGTGGCAATGAACAGTCCCAAAAATATCAGACTCCACAGTCGTTTATCTAAAATGGAGGACTTTTCCACCAAATCGCGCCCGCACAACGGACAGGTGGTTTCCATCACATATTGAGTTTGGCAATTGGGACAGGTGCTCATGGTTTCACAATTTAATTATCCCATGGTCTGACAGCAGCCTCCGGCAAAAATGGTCCAATTGATGGCGGAGATGAGAACACTCAGCAGTAGGGTGACGCTGACGAAGCTAAATCGCGTCCCGCAAAAACGCGCCGACAACCAACTGGCGGAAATAACGGAGCAAATTATGTCGAAGGCGAGAAAAAATGGCATGTGCGCCGTATAACTGGCCCGGCCTAAAACAGTCAGGTGGGTCAAGGCCGCCAACGATGGGCTGAAATTAACCGCCCAAAACAAAAACAATCGTTGATGGGAAAGATGGTTCCCGTTTTTTAGAAAGAGTTGGGCGACGTTGGCGTTCATGGTTTGGCTTTCTGATTTCAGTTTTCCATAGATTACCCCTCCTTGCCAAGAACCGTTAATCGAAAAAATTGTTTCCGTTATCGAATAAACTGATGATGGGTTTTAGCACCACCTCAGTCGTCCCTGCGGGACTTTGGCCTTTTTGTCACCCAGTCCCGGCATTGAAATGCCGGGCTATTTTCACGAGTCCCTCCGGGACAGGTTTACGTGATGAAAATCATCAGAACAACCGCGACTGATTTCCTGCGGCTGGTTTTAAACCAAGTTTTTTATAACTTAATTCCGTCGCCACGCGACCCTGGGCAGTGCGGTTCAGGTAGCCTTCCATGATCAGGAACGGCTCGTACACTTCTTCCAGTGTGTCCGGCTCTTCGCCGCACGCTACTGCGAGGGAACCGAGGCCGACGGGGCCGCCAGCGAATTTTACGATGATGGTTTCGAGGATGCGCTTATCCATTTCGTCGAGGCCGTTTTGGTCTATGGCCAGCATGGCGAGGGCTTGGTCGGCGATCTTGGCGTTGATCGTTCCATCCGCGCGGACCTGGGCGTAATCGCGCACGCGGCGCAACAGGTTGTTGGCGATGCGCGGGGTGCCTCGGCTGCGACGGGCGATTTCCAGCGCGCCGACTTCGTCTATGGTGATGTTGAGGAGATTGGCGGATCGGACGACGATTTTCTGCAATTGATCCGCGTGATAGTAATCAAGGCGTTCACGGATGGGGAAACGTGTGAGCAACGGAGCCGTCAGCAGACCGCTGCGGGTGGTGGCGCCGATCAAGGTGAAGCGCGGCAGATTTAGGCGGACACTGCGGGCGTTCGGGCCTTGATCAATGATGATGTCCAACTTGAAATCTTCCATCGCGGGATAAAGATATTCTTCGATGGTTTTTTGGAGGCGATGGATTTCGTCAATGAACAGGACATCGCCTTCTTCGAGATTGGTCAGGAGTCCAGCGAGGTCGCCAGCTTTTTCGATGGTCGGGCCGCTGGTGCATTTGAGGTTGGACCCCATGGCCTTGGCGATGATGTTGGCGATGGTGGTCTTGCCGAGTCCGGGCGGGCCGTTGAGCAGAAGGTGATCGAGGGCTTCGCCGCGTTGTTTGGCGGCTTGCACGGCGATCTCGAGACGTTCCTTGACGTTGGCCTGGCCGGTGAAATCGGAAAAGAGCGCCGGGCGCAGCGTCATTTCCAACGCGGCATCGGGTTTGGTCAACACATCTGAAATCATTCGCTCGGCCATCTCGGATAAGGATGAAGCAGGGAGGGCCAACGCGACAAGAAAAATGCCTAACCTTTATATTTTTGTTTCACAACATCGTCGGATGATGATACTATCGGCTATTCAAACCTTAAAAACATCCGTCAGTTTTGCGCTGCTCCTGTTTGTTTCCGGGTGGAGCGCTTTTGCTCAATCGTTCTCCTCCGCCCAAGCCCAATTTTCCTGGATCAACACCGTCGGCGGCGCGTCCGGTAATATTCCGGACTTTGGCTTTGATACCAATGGCAATTGCTACGTCGCCGGGCACTTCAATTCCACCAACGCCACCATCGGCAGCGTGACCATGACCAATCAGGGTTCGGGCTACGACTCGTTCATTGTGAAATATGATGCGAGCGGCCAGGCACAATGGGTAAAGCACTTGAGCGGCGACGCCAGTGACATCGCCCTGGGGATAGCCCTCGCTCCGACCAATTGGATCTACGTCTGCGGCAGTTTTTATTCGGATGTGATGACGCTGGATGGATTTTCGGTGACGAATTCCACCACTACGGCCAACTCGGATATCTTCCTCGCCAAGCTCGATCTTAACGGCAACGTGCAGTGGCTTAAAAGCTTTCCGGGGAATACCACGGACACGGCTTATCACACCGCAGTGGATCACAGCGGAAACGTTTATGTCACGGGCACGTTTTCATCCGCGACGATCACGTTTAATTCGACGGTGCTGAATAACAACAACCCGGTGGGCAATAGCAGCGACATCTTTTTGGCCAAGCTCGATCCGGCGGGAAATACGTTATGGGCGCGCAATCCGGGCGGGACGAAGCCGGATGCGGGTTATCGCATGACGATTGATGCGTCGAACAACGTCTTTTTGACCGCTTACTTTGGCGGCACTGCGACCTTTGGATCGTATGGGTTGACCAGCGCGGGCGGGGATGATGTGTATGTGGCTAAATACGACAGCAATGGCAACGTGGTTTGGGCCACGAGCGGCGGCGGCACGGGAACGGAAGAGGGCTTCGGCATTGCCCTCGACAGTTCGGGGAACAGTTATGTCACGGGTTATTACAGTTCACCGACCGCCACGTTTGGCAGTCAATCCATCAGTCGAGCCGGCGGGAACGATGTCATGATCCTGAAAATTTCTCCCACCGGCACTTTTCTATGGGCGCGAACGGCGGGTGGGACGGGTGATGATCGTGGTCGCGATGTCGCGGTGGACAGCCAGGATAATCTCTATGTCAGCGGCATCTTTTCAGGCACCGCTACTTTTGGAAATGTCACGCTGACCAGCGCCGGGGGCTTGGATATGTTCCTGGCCAAATATGATCCGAGCGGGACTCTCCAATGGGTTGTGCCTTTCACCGGTCTTTCGGACGATCAAGCCAACGAGATCGAATTCGATTCCCGCGGCCATCTGTATATTTCCGGGCAATCTTCGACCAACACTTATTTTGGTCCGAATATGATCACGAATGCCCTGAACAGCGTGCCGTTCTTTGCCCGGTTGGATTTCCTGCCGCCGTCATTGCGCGTGGCGCAAACCAACCGCCATCCAATCATTTCCTGGACGACCAACTTTTTAACCCCCGTGATGGTCCAAAGCACAACTAATTTGAGCAGTTGGCAGGATGTGACCAATCTTCCGGTGCTGGGCAACAATGCCTACTCGGTCACGAATTTATCTCCCACCGATGCCACTTTTTACCGGCTGCGGAACGCAAATTAAGCAGGGGCGCATCACCGATTTCTGGATGTCATCTGGTGCAGAGAAATAATTTTAATTCCGGCCGCACGGAACATCGGCTTGCCGGGCAGTTCGCTGGTGATGAATTCATCCGCGCCCTGGCGAATGGCGGACGCCAGATTCAGGGCGTCACCGGTGGCCAGTCCATATTTGTTGGCCAAGGCCAAAGCCGCGTCACCTAATTCCTTGCTGAAAGGTTCGTTGGTGGCGTGGTCGAAATGACCCTGGTAAAATAAAATTTCGGGCTGGCATCTTTCGTAAGTGGGTTTGGGCAATACTTCCAGTTTCACATTATCGCAGGTCAAAAAGTCCCGATCCTCATCGGCCATGATTGTCCGGGCAGCATTGGCTTGTGCCACCGATAGCCCCCGCCAAGCGGTCAGTAATACGCCGGAATCCAAAAAGGTTTTCAGTGAAACCTTCCTCTCCGTTCCGCCAATTCGCGAGCAATTCCTTCAGCATCCAATAGTGGTTCTCGTTCCGCCCGGCCTTTTTCGAGCAGTGCGGCCATCCGCCGCCCACGCTCCGTCGTCGGTTTCCATTCTGGCTCGCTCTGCCGGGAAATTTTTTCTTTCAAAGCGGCAATGATAAATCCGCTGCGCCCTTCATGCGCGGCGGGAATGGCATTTAATACTTCAATTGGCAACTTCACACTCACGAGCTTAGTTGAGGTCATACCGGCAGTATTACCTTAAAGCGTGTTTTTGTCAATTTATTATATAAATAATTAATAATAAGGTGCTTATGTATTATCTGGTAAAATATTAATAAGTTTTTCTAATTATTCATTTAGACAGTATGAGCAATATTCGCCATTTTTATTAAAAAATTGTTGGCATTTCCCGTTTACAAAGGCAATAGTCACCGGCCTTACACTTATGCTTAGAAATAAATTGCGATATATTGCGGCTTTATCATTGGCCGCTTTTGGTTTTTCGCCCGCTGTTTTTGCGAGCGAAGCAGACATTAACATTCCTGATCTCACCCAGGTCCACTTTCAGGGACTCGGCGGCGTCAGCGGTTCCAATCTGATGTATGCAGGTATCGTTATCTGCCTCATCGGGGCGATTTTTGGTCTGATGCAATATTTTCAGACCAAAGCGCTGCCCGTACATTCCAGCATGGCTTCCGTCTCGAACACCATCTGGGAAACGTGCAAAACCTACTTGTTCACTCAAGGGAAGTTTCTCGCCATTCTGTGGATCTTGATCGCGGGTTGCATGTTTTATTACTTCAGTGTCCTGCAGAAAAACTCCATAGGTCACGTCATTGTCATTCTGTTGGCGTCCATTTTGGGTATTCTTGGTTCGTATGGTGTCGCTTGGTTCGGCATCCGCATCAATACCGTCGCCAATTCCCGCGCCGCCTTCTCCTCGCTGCAAGGCAACCCGCTCGCCACGCTCGGCATTCCCTTGCGTTCCGGCATGAGTGTCGGCTTGCTTCTCGTCGCGGTGGAACTGTTCTTCATGATTTGCATCCTGATGTTTTTGCCGCGCGAACTCGTCGGCCCCTGCTTCATCGGTTTCGCCATCGGCGAATCCCTCGGCGCCAGTGTGCTGCGTATCTGCGGCGGTATCTTCACCAAGATCGCAGACATCGGCTCAGACTTGATGAAGATCGTTTTCAAATTGCCGGAAGATGATCCAAAGAACCCGGGTGTGATCGCGGATTGCACCGGCGACAACGCCGGTGACTCGGTCGGACCCACGGCGGACGGTTTTGAAACCTACGGCGTGACCGGTGTTGCGCTGATTTCCTTCCTCGCGCTGGCCCTTGCGGCCAGCCCGGCGATTTGCGCCACGCTGATCATCTGGCTCTTCGTCATGCGCGCCTTGATGATCGTGACCTCGCTCGTCTCTTATTTCGGCAACGAAATCCTGAGCAAAGCGATGTTCGGCGGCAAAAAGGATTTTGATTTTGAAGCTCCCCTGACCCATCTCGTTTGGATCACTTCCGCCGTCTCCATCGCCATCACCTTCGTCGCCAGCAAACTGTTGCTGGGCGATTTCAAAGACGCTGCTGGCGCGGCGCAACCCGATCTCTGGTGGGTGTTGTCCGTCATCATCAGTTGCGGCACGATTGCCGGGGCGCTGATCCCGGAATTCACCAAAGTGTTCGTCAGCACCAGTTGTAAACACGTCAAAGAAGTCGTCAACTGCTCCAAGCACGGCGGCGCCTCCCTCAACATCCTGTCCGGGTTGGTCGCGGGTAACTTCTCCGCCTTCTGGATGGGCCTCTGCATCATGATCCTGATGGCGACGTCTTATTATTTCTCGCAAAATCCGGCTTTGTTGATGTTGATGCCCGCGAAATTTGTCTTTGCCGCGCCCATCTTCGCTTTCGGTCTCGTGGCCTTCGGTTTCCTCGGCATGGGTCCTGTGACCATTGCAGTTGACAGTTATGGCCCCGTCACCGACAACGCCCAATCCGTCTATGAATTGAGCCAGATCGAAGGCAAGCCCAACATCAAGGCGGAAATCAAACGCGACTTCGGTTTCGATGCCGACTTTGAAAACGCCAAGCACCAACTCGAAAAAGGTGACGGCGCGGGGAACACCTTCAAAGCCACGGCCAAGCCGGTGCTTATCGGCACCGCTGTCGTCGGCGCGACCACGATGGTGTTCGGCATCATCATGCTGCTCCAGAAAATGTATGAAGCCCAAGTGGCCTCCGGCGTGGCCGGTCCGTTCAAGCCGGTGGTCGATGCCTTGAGCATCGTCCAGCCGGAAATCATCCTCGGCCTCGTCATGGGCGGCTCGGTCATCTATTGGTTCACTGGCGCTTCCACTCAAGCCGTTGTCACCGGCGCTTATGGTGCGGTGGTTTACATCAAAGAACACATGAACCTCTCGGCCAGCACGGCGTCGGAAAAGGACAGCAAAGAAGTCGTCCGCATCTGCACCGTTTATGCGCAAAAAGGCATGTGGAACATCTTCATCGTGGTGTTCTGCTTCGCGCTCGCGTTGCCGTTTTTCAATCCTTACTTCTTCATCGGTTACTTGATTGGTATCGCGTTCTTCGGTTTGTTCCAGGCCATCTTCATGGCCAACGCCGGCGGTGCCTGGGATAACGCCAAGAAAATCGTGGAAGTGGATCTCCGCCAGAAAGGCACTGAGCTCCATGCCGCCACCGTTGTCGGCGACACCGTGGGCGATCCTTTCAAAGACACTTCATCCGTCGCGATGAATCCGGTGATCAAATTCACCACGCTCTTCGGTCTCTTGGCCGTGGAAATCGCGGTCACGATGAAAGATCAAGCCATGAAGACCGGTATCGGAGCCTTCTTCTTCGTCATCGCGCTGATCTTCGTCTATCGCTCCTTCTACTGCATGCGCGTCCCGGAGGATTAACCTGTCGAAAGAGATTTTAAGTTCGCCAGGAGCCGGATGAAAATCCGGCTCCTGTTTTTTGTTTGTAGTCAGGCTAGGTCAGGCTATAAAAATGGAAAAAGTATGATTACATATATTCTTATCGGCTTGGCCGCGGTGGTTATCGTTTTTTTGATTGCTGTGGCGATGGGGCCGGCGGAATTTCGCATCACACGGAGCGCAACCATTTCGGCCCCAGCCGCCGCAGTCTTTGAAAACATCAATGACCTGCACAAATGGGAAGCATGGTCGCCCTGGGCCAAGATGGATCCGACCGCCAAGAACACCTTCACCGGCTCGGCCGCCGGAACCGGTGCGGTGATGAGTTGGGCCGGGAACAATAAGGTGGGGGAAGGGCGGATGACCATTACGGAGAGCAAAGCGGGTGAATTGATCCGTATCAAACTGGAATTTTTTAAACCGTTCAAAGCCGTCAACACCGCTGAATTTGTCTTCAAGGCCGAGGGTGGTCAGACCGTGGTGACTTGGAGCATGTTCGGGCCGAATACTTTTGTCGGTAAAGTCATTGGGTTGATCATGAACTGCGAGAAAATGATCGGTGGCCAATTTGAACAAGGGTTGGCCAGTCTGCGGACGGTGGCGGAAGGAAAGAAGTAAGGCGGTAAAATCAGTTTTAATGGTTAAATTAAAAGCCCGCGCAAAGGTGAGTTTGCGCGGGCTTTTCAGAGTACTCCGGACAACGGCTTTAGCCTTGGCCCGGGGTGCAGTTTTTATTTGGTTTGCAGCAGGGATGTCAGGGCGGAAAGACTTCCGTTAAAGGTATCCAAATCAACCGGGCCGGATATGCCCGAGATGGCTCCACTGGTGCTGGTTTGCCACAGGTCCCAGACGTCGGGGCCCCAAGCTTCGCAGTTGGTGCAGACATTCCAGGGGCCGCCCGTGCCATTAGGATTGGCGATCCATGGATAGAGCGTGATGTTGGTGGTCAAATTGCAGGCGTTACAGGGAGTAATATAAATGACCGGATGGAGGGTGATGCCGACGGCGGCGGCATCGGCCACAACGGCGGAACTCCAATTATTGGCCCAGCCAGTGTAACTGCCGGCGCCGACGTGGCCGGAGAATACTTCAAACTCCAGCGCAGGCATGATGTTCTTGCCGCCTTTGCCAATCTGGCTGCTGGCAAAACTCCAAAAATTGGAAGCCTCAAGGGCTGGAGTATCAAATTCCGGTTGGGCGAAATGAGCCGCTCCCATGTAAACACCAGCGGCTTTGCCATTCGTCATGTTGGCGATGAATTTGGTGTCATGTCCTGCGCTGCCCGAGGTCGCTTGGGCGTAGGCGAAGGTCACCCCGTCGCTTTTTACGCTGGCCCAGTTTATGGTGCCTTGGGCGCTGGTGACATCAATGCCCAAGGGGCCCGCCGCGAGCAGCGGGGTGGTGGCCAGTGGAACGGTCAGGAGAACAGCGATAACTTGCGTCAATTTTTTCATAGTGTTGGTCTTTCTAATGCGTTGAACTGCGAGCGAGCGGAAATTTTTTGACAGGGAAACAATGGAGGGATTTGGGCGGTTTGCAAATCACGCAATCGCGGGGTTTTTGGTTGGTCCGATGGAAAATAGAGCCTCGTCACCCGGCCATTTACGGGCTAATTTAAGGCGATGAGTATCGAAAAATCCTGGTATGCGGTCAGCAATATTGACGAGGTGGATTCGCCGGCTTTGATTCTCTATCCGAATCGGGTGGATGAAAATATCCGGCGGATGGTCAGCACCGCCGGCGGCGCGGAACGCCTCTGCCCGCATGTGAAAACGCATAAGCTAGGACAACTGGTGCGCCGACAAATGGAGTCGCGCATCACCAAGTTCAAATGCGCCACCATTGCCGAGGCCGAGATGGTGGCGGATTGCGGCGTGTTGAATGTGATGCTGGCGTATCAACCGGTCGGGCCGAAGCTGCATCGCTTGATCAAGTTGATCAAAAAATTTCCGAAGACGATTTTTTCCACCATTGCCGATGATGCCGGCGCGATTGAAGCGATGTCGAAGGCGGCCACCGAGGGCGGGGTAACGCTGTCCGTGCTGGTGGATATTGATTGCGGGATGCACCGGTCAGGGATTGCGGCGGGAGACAATGCGGAAAATTTGTATCGTTTGATTGCCAGCCTGCCGGGTTTGACGCCGGGCGGATTGCATATATATGACGGGCATATTTCGGACACGGATTTGACTTTGAGAGCGGTGCGATGCGAGGCGGCAATTGCGCCGGCCCTGGCCATGCGGGATAAATTAAAAGCCGCTGGTCTGGCGGTGCCAAGGGTGGTGGCCGGGGGAACGCCGACGTTGCCGATTCATGCGAAGCACCAGGATTTGGAGTGCAGCCCGGGAACTTCTGTGTTGTGGGATTGGGGTTATGAACAGGAATGTCCGGATCTGAAATTTATTCACGCGGCATTGGTGATGACCCGGATCATCAGCAAGCCGGGATTGAACTTGGTTTGTTTGGATTTGGGACACAAAGCGATTGCGGCGGAGAAGCCGCATCCACGAGTGATTTTCCCAACGTTGCCCGATGCAAAAGCAGTCACGCATAGCGAGGAGCATCTGGTGATCGAGACGGCGCGCGCGGGGGAATTGTCGGTGGGCGATTGTTTGTTTGGGATACCCCGGCATGTTTGCCCGACGGTGGCGTTGTATGCGGAGGCCGTGGTCATTGAGGAAGGCAAGGCGCAGGCCCGGTGGCCAATTTTGGCTCGCAATCGGGCATTGAGTATTTGATATTTTGGCCATGCCAAAAAAGACTACAATTCTGGTCGGGACCAAGAAGGGACTTTTTCTTTTCAACAGCGCCAACCGCAAGCAATGGAAAATGACCGGGCCATTCCAAAGCGGGCGCGAAATCAACCACGCCGTTTTTGATCCGCGCAGCAAACGGATTTATGCCACCGCGAATGACGCCTGGTTCGGCTGCGAAATTGTCTGGACCGCAGACGGAGGCAAGACGTGGGACAAGGCGAAAAAGAACCCGGCCTTCACCAAAAAATCTGGTTTGAAACTGGACCGAATCTGGCACCTCGAACCCGGTCGGGCCAATGAACCAAATGTGTTGTACGCCGGAGTCGCGCCGGCGGCTCTGTTTCGCTCGGAAGACGGCGGGTTGACCTGGAAGGAAGTGCGGTCGCTCACCCGACATCCCACCCGCAAGTTTTGGCATCCCGGCGCGGGCGGACTTTGCCTGCATTCCATCGTGGTGGATCACACGCAACCGAAGCGGATGTTCGTCGGGATTTCAGCGGTGGGAGTCTTTCGCACTGAGGACGGTGGCAAAACCTGGGAGTTGGCCAATCGCGGAACGCGGGCGGAATTTTTGCCGAATAAATATCCGGAATTTGGCCAGTGCGTGCACAAACTGCTGATGGCCGATCCAAAACAATCGCTGCTTTTTCAACAAAATCATTGCGGTGTTTATCGCAGCGCGGATGCCGGGCGGTCATGGCAGGAAATCACCAAAGGGTTGCCGTCCGAGTTTGGTTTTCCCCTGGCGATTCATCCACGCAAACCGGAAACGATTTACGTGCTGCCATTGAAGGGCGCGGAGTTCCGTTGTCCGCCGGGCGGTCAACTCAAAGTGTATCGCAGCAAGAACGGCGGAAAGACGTGGCAGGGATTGGCCAAGGGCTTGCCCCAAGACAATTCGTTTTCTGGCATTTATCGCGAAGGCATGGCGATGGACGCGAACGATCCGGCAGGAATTTATTTCGGGACGAACAACGGGAAAGTGTTTTACTCGGCGAACGAAGGGGATTCGTGGCAATTGCTGGCGGATAATTTACCGCCGGTTTATTCGATTTCGACGGCGACGATCTAGGCAGAAGAAACCCTCCACGAATGACACGAATTTCCGCGAAAAGAGTTTTTAGTTCACGTTGATTCGCGCAAGAAGGCGCAAGATCAGGTGACGAAGCGATAAAGCCGCCGAAGCAGCACTGGATGGGACAATTGACGCTCGGCTTTTTTCGTTTTTTTATCGGCTTCGACTTGGCGGGCTTGTTCAATCAATTGGAGGGTGTTCACATAGGGCAGCATTTGCGGGCCGACCAGCAAAAGGATCAGAGCTTTGGCGGTGACATCCTTATCCCCGGTTAATTGATGGGCCACCGCATCACAACTGAACTCGTCCAAACGGCTGAGCCATTTCATCATGGTGGCAAGATGGCGGCGGACATAGCCGGTGTGTCCCAGCGCATGGTGAGCCAGTTCATGGCCCAAAATAAAGGTCAAGGTGCGCGGATCTTCGGAGCGCAGGCAGGCATCCACCATGTCATCCAGCAGGATGATAATGCGCCGCCCGGCGATGCGCGCGGCGGCGGCATTAATGACATTGCCCTCAATGAGATAGATGGCCGGTGTCTGTTCCAAACCCAGACGGCGGGAGAGCGTCTCGGCACAGGCATAAATTTCCGGGAATTGGGTCGGTCCGATTTCGATGGATGATCCTTTAAGCATGGCCATGACTTTGCGCTGACGGAGATAATCGGCGAGGCAGCCAAGCAAAAGAATGGCCAAAATAAATGGTAAAAGGATGGATATTAACAGAAAGAAAACGACCAGTGTCCAGCCGAGACCAACGGCCAGCGAGGTCTTGGGCTCAATGTGAGCTTTGGCGTCAACGCTGGCGCCATCGGCCACCCAGGTGGGGAAGATTTTGGCGGCAATGACCGGGGGGTGTAAGTCTGGGATGTTCATGGTTTATATGGTTTTTGGCGTTGATGGTTAGCCACTTTTAAGGATATTACCCGCCTGTGTCAATCGAAAACTTAACCGCTTTGGTGGTTTTGACCATCAAGGCGGAGGGCGGCGCGGCCAGGGTTGCACCAGAAATTATTGAGAGGAAAGCGGCCGGGAGGTGTCTGAAAGTAATTCGCAACATTTATATTGGATAGGCCGTTGAGCGGCCCCAAAGCAGGCTGGATAGGGTCAACTTCGCAGTTGGCTTAACCGCTATTCCGCGTATTCTGTCGCGAATTATTATGACTGAATCACAAACTGGCAACCAGGGCAAAGGGCACGGGCGTTTGCTTCTTCTGCTGGCTTTATTGGGCGGCGCGCTACTGGTGATGTTTCGCCAGAGCTTTTTGCCGGGGTATGTCTTGTTCGCCAACGACGGGCCGTTGGGGGCGATGAAGGCCATGCAAAATCAATTGCCCTATAATTACAGCGGCCAGTGGAACTGCCTGAACTGGATTGGCAGCGAAGGCATCAGCGCCGCCCCGAGCATCACCAATATCCTGACCGGGCTGATCTCAGCGGAAATGTTTCTCAAGATTTACGCGCCGTTCACGCTGTTTTTTGTCGGTTATTCCGCCTGGCTTTTTTTCCGGCAGTTGGGTTTTAACGGCTTCGCCTGCGTTCTGGGCGGGTTGGCGGCGGGACTGAACATGCACTGTTGCTCGGTGGCGTCATGGGGTTTGGGCGCGTGGAACCTCTCGATCGGGGTGGTTTTTCTGGCCTTGGCGGCATTGTCAAGCAAATCTATCAAGCAAACTTGGGCCAGGGGAATCCTGGCTGGATTGGCCGTCGGCATGGGGTTAATGGAAGGGTTTGACAGCGGCGCGATCCTCAGCGTTTTGGTCGGGGTCTTTGTCATCTTTTATGCCTTTAATGAAGAGCCGACCATCAAGGCTAAAGTGCTCAAGAGTATCTGGGGCGGCGCGATCGTGGTGCTTTTTTCCGGATTGATCGCCAGTCACACCATTGTTTCCCTGATTCAGACACAGATCAAGGGCGTGGCCGTCACTCTGCAATCGGCGGAGGACGGGGACAAAAATTTGTCACCGGCGGAAAAAGCGGAAAAAGTTGCGGCCCAAAAAGACCGGCGCTGGCGCGAATGCACCCAATGGAGCGTGCCCAAGCTGGAAACGTTGCGGGTGATCATCCCGGGTATTTTCGGTTATCGCATGGCCGAACATATCACGGTGCCGGACAAATCCAGCGCCTTCTGGGGACGCATCGGGCAGGACACGCACATTCCCGAATTGGAGAGCAGCGACCCGTTGGAACGGGTTCGGACGGCCAAAGCCTTTAATGCCACACCGGAGATGTTGCAGGACATCCAGAGCAACGATGTGGAAACCCGTTACAAAGTGATCAATTACATCAAAGGTTCCACCGGGATGTATCCGCGTCATTCCGGGTCGGGCGAATACGCCGGGATCATGGTGGTGGTGCTGGCCTTCTTCGGCCTGGCCAACGCCGGGCGCAAAGTGAATTCACCTTATTCCATCACCGAGAAAAGAGCGGTTTGGTTCTGGGGGGCGGCGGCGTTATTCACCCTCCTCGCGGCTTGGGGCCGATATGGGTTTGTTTATCAATACCTTTTTGAACTGCCGTATTTTTCCACTTCCCGTAATCCGATGAAGTTCATGCACGCTTTCCATATCTGTATCATTGTTTTGGCGGGGTACGGGCTGGAAGTGTTGTATCGCCGTTATTTGCAAGGCACGGCCACCCGGATGGATATTTTGCCGGAACATCTGAAGCGTTGGTGGGGCAAGGCCACCGGATTTGACAAGAAATGGGCCGTAGGCATGCTGGTGACTTTGGGCGTCGCGGTGGCGTCGTTCATTTGGTTCTCTTCTTCGAAACCCGAATTGATCAGGCACCTGGAACTGCACGGCTTTAGTTCGCAGGATGCGCTGGGGCCGATCGCTCCGCAAATCGCCACCTTTGCCATCCGTGAAGTGGTAATATTTTTGGTGTTCCTGTTCCTTTCGGCCGGAGTCGTGACTTGTGTGGTCAGCGGGGCGTGGAACGGATCGCAAACCAAAATCGTCACCGCACTGATCGCCGGGATTTTGATCGTGGACCTGGGTCACTCCGATCTTCCCTGGCTGCGCTATTTTGATTACAAAGAAAAATATTCACTGCCGCCCAATCCGCCCAATCCCATCGCGCAATTTCTCAAAGACAAACCGTACGAGCATCGAGTGACCGCCCGCTGGCAACCTTCCGGCTCTTATATTGATTCGCAGCAGGGCAACTTTATCGGCCTGTGTCATTATTGGCTGGAGAATGATTTTAATTGGTTCGACATCCAATCGCTCGATATTGACCAGGCGCCGCGCATGCCGGATCTGGATAAAAATTTTATGGCCGCCTTTGCGCCGAAAAACGGCCAGGACCTGAAGCCGTTGGGCCGACTCTGGAAAATAACCAATACCCGGTATGTTTTGGCCAGCGCCGGTTTTGCCGAATTATTCAATCAGCATATGGAACCGGCTTTTCGTTTGCGCGCGCTTTTCAGCATGAGCCTGAAACCGGGGGTGACGGAACTGGAAGATGCGGGCGATTTCGGCGTGGAACTGAACACGGACAAAGGGCCGTTTGCGCTGATCGAATACACCAACGCACTGCCCCGCGCCAAGCTCTACTCCCATTGGCAGGTGATGGATGACAAAGCCACGCTGGCGACGGTGGGTTCAGAGAATTTTAATTGTGACCAGGAAGTGTTAGTGGCCAAGGACACCTCGTTGACCCAGGCGCCCGGCGCCGCGAACGCCATGCCCGGCACGGTGGAGATCACCAAATACGAGCCGAAAGACATTCAACTCAAGGCCAACGCGCAAACGCCTGCGGTCCTGATGTTAAATGAGCGCGTGGCTGATCCGTGGAAAGTCTGGGTGGATGACAAACCGGCTTCTATGTTGCGTTGTGATTATATCATGCGCGGCGTATTTTTGACACCAGGACAGCACACCATTGAGTTCCGTTTTCAACCGCCACTGGGCACCCTCTACGTCAGTTTGGCTGCCTGGGGTGCGGGTCTGGCTGTGGCGGGCTATCTGATCTTCCTGAGGAGAAAGAAGACGGCGTAATTAGAACGTTCGAAAACGGTCACAATTATAGGACTGACCCCTTCGCGGATTGCGCTAAATGGTTAGAATTTGGGCCAAAAGGGTCATCGGAGTGCTAAAATAGCACTTCCCTCAAACCCCCTCTTATTTTAGAATATGGGCGAAAACTATAATAAGACCGAATTTTTACTAGCCTTATTATAGTGAGAAAAAGCCGGTTTTTGGAGCAAAAATCAATATGCGAGCAGGCAAATATGTAAAACAACTGGACGGATACCGGGCTTTTATTCCGGCTCCGCTTCCGCCCGCCCCATCGTTGGAAATGGACAGGGAATTGACCCGTCTGCTATCCGAAGCCGACCATGCGCTCGGCCGACTGGATGGCGTCACCTCCATTTTGCCAAACCCTGACTTGTTCGTCTCCATGTATGTGCGCCATGAGGCGGTGCTGAGTTCGCAAATTGAGGGGACGCAAAGCACACTGGAAGATGTACTCCAATTTGAGATTGATGCCAAGGGCGAGGAACATCCAAAGGATGTCGAAGAAGTGGTGAATTACGTCCGGGCGATGAATTACGGGTTAAAGCGGCTGGATGCGTTGCCGCTGTCCCTGCGCCTGATCCGTGAAATTCACGGCAAGCTGCTCGAAGGGGTGCGCGGTGCAAACCGCACACCCGGAGAATTTCGCCGGAGCCAAAACTGGATTGGCCCGGCCAACTGCACTTTGGCCACGGCGACCTTCGTGCCGCCGCCGGTTCACGAAATGCAGGACGCGCTGGATAATCTGGAAAAGTTTTTCCATGAAACGTCTGCTTACCCGACGCTGATCGAGTGTGGATTGGCTCACGCCCAATTTGAGACCATCCACCCGTTCCTTGATGGCAATGGGCGCGTCGGGC
>CAIYOY010000392.1 GCA_903927905.1 uncultured Verrucomicrobiales bacterium
CCGCACTTTGAGCTTCGCCGGCGTGGATGGCGCGGCGGACATCACCTACACGGTGCATATCACCGGCTTGACGAATATTACCAAAGTGGTAAGCACGGTGCCGACGAACTCCTTGACGGCGTCGATTGAGAAGAGCACTGGATTGGTGAGCTTCTCCTATCGTCCGACCGGCGCGACGGCGAACAAGGTGGGCAAAGGCATCTACCAACAAGCCAGCACGAATGTCGTTGGTGGCATTATTGGCACGACAGCGGTGGGTTCCGCGACGTTGAGCGCTCCGTAATCGGAGTTAATCAAAATCTACACGAGCGTTCCCCGCAAGGGGGACGCTCTTTTTTTGTCCGCCAAAAAGCAGGCAAAGGATGGACAACGGATCGAGTTAATAATCCAAGACCGGATTCACTGGGAGACACGCTGCGGGACCCTGTTTCCCCACCAAAGCCCCTGTCTGTAAAAGACGGCGACCAAGAGGAATCCCGGCCAATCTCTTAAAAAATTGCTTTGGAATAGATTGGTGGAAGAGGGGACAGATGGAAGAGGGATGCCTATCCCTCGAAAAGCATTCCGGCTTTCACCGAAGCAGGTAAATAACGCCCGCCTGTTTGCACTGAAATAACTTTTCCATCCGACCATTTGCTCAACCGATATAGCTGCCCAAACATGAAATCCGGCGCCGCCTGTCCCTGCCCGCCGACGAGTTCGCTGCCGCGACGGACGTTGTCCTGCATCCACGAGGGGATGAGCAGGTGGTAAGGGTTGCGTTTGACTTCGCCGACGTGGAAGGAAGTAGCGGTGACCAGATCTGTGACATCATTTTCACTATATTCCACCATTAAATTCGGTGCCGACATCTGGCCCCAAAATTCAGTTTCCACCAGGTGACATCCAAAGCCGGGCAATGTTTTCAGGGCGTCCATGACGAGGAAATGGACACCGATATGCGTGCCGTTCCAATCCAGCACGTGCGGGAAGAAAATAGCTTTGGGTTTTTGTGCCGCCAAAATATCCGCGATGACTTTGACCATGCTGGACCAAAGGGCGGAATCGATGTCACGGGTTTTGGGTGTGACCTTTTCGAGTCCGCTGGGCGCGGTTTGGAGCAGGCCGAAACCCAAATAGTTGCAAGCCTCTTTCAATTCCTGCAACCGTTCGCCTTGGCGTTCTTTTTTGCTGCCCTGGGTGACGGCAACATTGATGATGTTCCACGAGTCTTCACGAAGCAGCCGTAAAGCGAGTCCGCCTTGAATGGTTTCGTCATCAGGGTGGGGCGCGAAGAAAAGGGCTTTAGGTGCGTCTGAAGCAAGGGCAGGGCGGGGGACGGGAGCATAGCCCCCCATGGGATAAGCGCGGCCTTTTTTGACGGTTTGGGCTAATTCTCCAACGAGATTTTTGTATGGGTTCATATTATTTTGGAAGGCTGGCGGCGGCGATGGCTTGGCCGTGGCGCTTTTCTTTTTCGTCGGGGATGTGGAAGGCGATGGTTTTGGCCAGGTCGGGGAATTCCGTTTTTAGAACTTCTTCGGCGCGGCGGACGATGATTTCACCGCCTTGACCGGTGGTGACACGGCCGAGGATAAGGACATGTTTCAAATCGTAGAAATCGGCGTAGTGGGCCACGGCGTAACCCAGACAGACCCCGATGGTTTGGTAAATTTTTTCGGCGCGCGGATCGTTTTGGGCCATGAGGGCCTGAACCTGTTTCAGTTTTTCCGGGAGCGGTGTTGTGGCGTCGCACTCGATGCCAGCGGCGGGCATGAGGTGGTGGAGACATTGCTGGGAAAAATAGCGGACGCCGCAGCCTTTGTCGCCGGACCATTCGTCCACCGGGGCCGTGGTTGAGTAATCCACCGGGACGAAGGCGAGTTCGTTGAGCCAGGAGGTGATGGTGCCTTCCGGGGTGACGAAGCCGCCGGCTTCGCTGGAGCCCATGGCGATGCCGAGGACGGCGTTCTGGTTGAGGGCCATGGAACCAGCCAGGGCGGTGACGTCACCGTCGTTGACGATTTCGAAGGGAATATTTTTCCAGGCCTTTTTAATTTCCAAGAACAGGTCTTTGACGCGGCTTTGGAACAGTTCTTCGGGGACGCCTCGAAAAAGGGAGGCGACTTTTACCCTGTTATTGACATAGACGCCGGCAGAGCTGCCGCCTATGGCATCCACGCGAGGCAAATGTTTCGCGGCGGTCTGGAGCGAATCCATGATCTCGTTGAAGTGCCATTGCGGGTCGGATTGGTGGACGGGGTCCCACAGTTTTTCTTCGCTGAAAACGACTTGGCCATCGAGGACGGCGGCGACTTTGCGGTCGCTGGCACCGAGGTCGAAGCCGATGCGGCAACCGTCGAGGTGTCGCCCTAATGGAGCGCTGCTGGCTTTGGCCGGGGGAAGATGGGTGGCGTGGACTACGTCGAAGGGGCGTTCGTAGATGCGGCGGCCCATGATGTTGGCGTCGAATTGGCCGGTGGCGGATTGGGTGAAATGGGTTTGCAGTTGTCTGGCTAATTCCGCCGGCCCGGCAAAGTGAATGCGAAATCCGCCGCGCGACCAGAGCAGAAATTTTACGAGTCGCTCAAGGTAATAAAAATTGGCCGAACTCTGCGCGTGAGTGGCGGGCAGGATGACCGTGGGGTAATGGAAGACGGAGCCGTCGGCCTGTTCGAGGGCGATCTGGACTGGGACGGAGGCTTCTTGGCGAAAGGCGCGGTTGGCCAGGGCAGCGGGACGGAAGCCGGGATCTAGCGGCGGGACGATTTTTGGGGCGGTCAGGAATTTTTCCACGGATTTTACTGTTTCTATTTTTTATTGAATTGAACACGAATGTGGCGGTTTGCACAAGGGGGTTTGGGCAAGCGAATTTAATGGGTGAAAGGATGCACCGGTAAAGTGATTGAGGCGGAGGTCAATCCTGAGGCCGAAGCGGTGAAAATAATTTCACCGGAGTCCGCCGTCGCCTGGATGATGGCCAGGCATTGGCCGTTGAAGGCGCGATGGCTGGGTGCTTGGAATGACTCGTGGGTGGATAAATCGCCGGAATCCACGCCGACTATCTTTCCCGGGCCGGTGATGGAAAAGGAGATCAGGTCGTCGGCCATAGGGAGTTGGGCGCCATTTTTGTCAACAACACGAATCACAATGGAGGCGGCATCCTCCCAATTGGGAGAGAGGCTGGTGCGGTCCGGGGAAAGATCAAGGCGGGAGGGTTTCCCGGCGGTGCGGAGTTCTTCGCGGCAAACCACCTGACCGTTGTTTTTGCCCTGGGCGATGATGCTGCCCGGCTCGAAGGGGAATTCCAGAGCCACAGGTGTCGCATCGGGCGCGAAAGGATGGGTCCCGAGAGATTTGCCGTTGAGGAATAGTTCGACCTCCTGGCAGTTGCCAAAAATCAGAATTCGAGCGGTTTTGTAATCAGGATAGTGCGGCGTCCAGTCGGCGAAGCGGCCGGTGACACCTTTGACGCCGTGACGCGGAATCAGATCCTTTTCCCGGCGGACCAATTGAACCATGGGTTTTTCCGACCAGTAACTTTCCCGTTCTCGAGCCCAAGCATAGGGCTGGCCCGTCCGATCAAAAAGACCGTAATCAAAACAAATTTCCGGCCAGCCGGCGGATTCCCCCAGATAATCAAAAGCGCACCAGACGAATTGCCCGGCCAGGGCCGGGCTGCCCCGAACGGTGACCCATGCCTTGCGGTTAATAAAATCCTCAGTCGAAATAATTTTCCAGCCCGGATGTTTCCGGCGTTCCGCCACAAGTTCGTCATCGTCATAATTTTGGCCGACCACATCCTGGGCATCGGCCAGGCCATTCGTGAAAAAACCGCTGAGCGCGGGATCGGACGCTGCCAGAGTGACGGGACGGGTTGGATCAATGGTGTGATAAACTTCGCGCAGGCGTTTAAACCAATCCAGGCCCTGGGAACCGGGTGCGAATAAATCCCGGATTTCATTTCCAGCGCTGTAAATAATAATGCTGGGATGGTTCCGGTCCCGCAACAGGGTGTCGCCCAGATCGCGCTCCCACCAGTCTTTGAAGAACCGGCTGTCATCGGCGTCCCGTTTGGAAATGGTCCAGGCATCGAAAACTTCGTGCATGACGAGAAAGCCCATGCGATCGCACAAGTCCAAAAATTCCGGGGCCGGCGGGTTGTGACTGGTGCGGATGGCATTGCAACCGATCTGGCGCAGGATTTGGAGTCTTCGTTCCCACACTGCCAGGGGCACGGCTGCGCCCAGCGCGCCCCCGTCCTGATGGACGCAAAATCCTTTGATCTTAAGGTTGCGTCCGTTGAGCCAAAAACCGGTGGCTGGCTCCCAGCGCGTTTCGCGGAGGCCGAAGGGTGTGGTTTGGTCATCAAGCCGTTTGCCGCTGGTGGAAATGGTGGTATGCGCTTGATAGAGGCAGGGATTGGTCACGTCCCAGTGTCGCGGGTTGGCCACCGGGATTTCCAGGGTCAGAACCGCCTGGCTGCCGGGGGGCAGCGTTTGGGGAATTTCCGCTTCACCCGCCGTCGCGCCGCCGGCATCGAGCAGGGTGGTTTTAAAAATTGTTTCCTGAGCGGCTTCTGATTGGTTCACCGCGGTGGCTGTCACATGCACGATGGCTTTTTGGGCGGAAATCCGCGGGGTGGAGATAAACACGCTCCAACGAGCCAAATGCACCGGATCGGTCGCGATCAATCGCACATGCCGATAAATACCGGCTCCGGCGGACCAGCGAGAAGCCGGCTGAACCGAAGTGTCCGTTCTGACGGCCAGGACATTGCTTTCGCCGGGACCGAATTTCAGGTGTCCGGTCAATTCATGGCTGAAACTGACGTAACCATTCGGCCGTTTTCCCAAGGGCTGGCCGTTGATCCAAACTTCGCTGTTGGCCATGACGCCGTCGAATTCAATCGAAACGCGACGCGACCGCCAGCTTTCCGGCGCGGCAAAACTCTTGCGATACCAGCTCACGCCGGAGGGCAGGAAGGCGCCGTGTTTGCCACTGATATTGGTTTGGGCGATGGGTCCTTCAATGGCCCAATCGTGCGGCACATCCACCAGTCGCCAATGGGAATCGTCAAAGGATGGAAGCTCCGCGCCAGCGGCATCCGATTTAAGGAAATGCCAGGAGGCGTCAAAGGACTGGGTTATTCGGCCCTCCGGTTCAGCCTTGGCCCGTAGCGCAAAGAGGACGACAACCGCGAGGGCGACCCGACCGGATTTGGAAAAATTGAACATTATTTCAGCGAGCCAAACATTTCCATCAGGGTGGTGAAGATTTTTTCGGAAGCGTGAGTTTCGAGGTAGCTGGAACGAGCGCGCCAGGTTTCGTAGCCGCCGAGTTTGTGCTGCGCCGGGGTGGGGAGGTAACCATTATAGCCGTTGGCGAGTTCGATGGTGAAGGTCGGTTTGAAAGGGCTTTGTTTTTTTATTTCCAATCCAATCTCGGCAAAAACTTCGCATGGGACAGAGGCGATGGCGAGGTCGCCAATTCTGTAAGTTTGGAGAAGGAGAGGAACCTGGTCGGGGAAATCGTTCAGGAGAACGGCTTCACGGTGGTAAATATCAGGACTCCAGCCGCCGAATTGGCCGTTATGACGGGTGGCCTTGGCGAGCCGTTCCTTGGATTTTTCAAGTTCAACCGGCGTGGCTTTGCGAACGCCCAGCAGGATTTCTTTTTGAGCGGATTTGATTTCGACCCAGTCGTGGAACGGGGCGTCTTTGATGGCGGCGAGGGCGACGTCGGCGACGTCATTGGCGGCACGGTTGATCTTGGTGAAGGGCGGCTCGTTGGTGGGTGTCTCGCGGAATTGGGTGGAACTGCAATCGCCGCTGGTGCCGTTGGAGAGCATCGCAACGAAGGGCGGGTCCTGATGATCGGCGCCGAGGAGTTGTTTGACACGCTCGCAGAAAGCGCCGAAGTAATCGGCGGAATAGATGCTGTCGCCGCCGACGTCGCCGACGTAGTGCATGGAATAATTGGCGAGGAGGGCGATGGGTTTGTCGTCGAGTCCTTTGATGAAGACGACGGGGACTTCGGGATCGGTCGGTCCGGCCGGGCCGACGAGGTCGGGATTGCCGGGGCGCGGATTCATTTTCACCGCATCGCGGCCTCCGGTGATGAGGTTGATATTGGTGACGGTGGGTTGCATGAACCAGCGGCGGTTGGAAACGTGGCGCGGTTCGTTGCCGACGGCCCAGGCGATTTTGGCGGGGCGCAGATTGTTGACAGCCTGGAGGACGGCATCGGCCAGGCGGAGAGTGAGGAAGTGCTGGTATTCCTTGTCGGCATCGCTCTGAAAAATGCTGACCACGGCGGGAGCGGAATGGGTGTGGGTGGCGGACATGAGGATGTGGTCGGTGGGGAAGCCGATCTTATCGTGGACGATTTTTTTGGCAGCGTCGAAAATTTCGCGGTAGATGAGGCAGTTATCGGTGATGACGAAAGCGATGCGGGTGGTGCCGTCATCGAGGACGACGCAGCGGGCGTGAAGCTGGTCGTGGAGGTTGGTGCCTTTGTGATCGTGCATGTTGCCATTGATGGAAATCCCCATCCACGGTGAGATGTTGGCGGCGGCAGCTCCGGCGCGGAATTGTTTGGGCGCGGTTTCGGTGGCGCGGGCGGAAAGACAGAGGCAAACTGACAACAGCAAAAGACGAGGCAAATTCATGGTGGAATTGAGCCAGTTTTTTTTGCTAAGGGCAAATGTAAAGACGGGACGGAAATTATCAGAGGAAATCACGCAAGATGAGTTTCATCAGATGATCGTAGGCGAGCAGAAGTTGGCTGCGCTTTTTTGCGGCGGAAGGATGGGATAAATCTATGGGAGCAGACATGGCTTCCGCGTAGCGATCGGTCAGAGCCATTTGCTTATCGCGGGGCCCGAGGGCTTGGAGGAGGGCGCGAACTTTGCCGGCTTGTTTTTTGGCCAGGAAAATTTTTTTCAGGGCGGCGGCGGCGGTGATTTCTCCGGATTCAGTTTTTTTCAGCAGGCCGCAGGCAAAGGAACGGCAGCGTGTGGGACGGTCGGGGTAAATCCGGCAAAGTTTGACGTCGAAGCAGGAGCAGGGTTGCGAGAACGCGAGTTTGGTTTTGGATTTTTGCTGGAGAGCGAGGCCGAGTTTGGCGAGGTGTTTGGGATTGTCGGACGGGCGCAATTCGACGTCGGCGAAAAGGGTGCTGTCGCAGCAGAGGCCGCAATTGGGACAGAGTTGCGTGGTGTAATCGGTCATTTGACGGTTGAAAACCTCCGCAACCTCAACGCATTGCCAATCACCACCAAATCAGACATGCCCATCGCCGCCGCGCACAACACCGGGCTGAGAAATCCCATCGCCGCTAGCGGAATCGCCGCCGTGTTATAAAAAAATGCCCAGAACAAATTCTGTTTGATCGTGCGCAACGTCGCCTGCGCCAGCCCGATCGCTTCCGGGATCGCCGAAATTTCTGATTTCAACAGAATGATGTCGGCGGCTTCATTGGCCACATCGCTGGCTTGACTGACGGCGATGCCGAGGTCCGCTTGCTCCAGAGCGGGCGCGTCATTTATCCCGTCGCCGACGAATGCCACACGCTCACCTTTGGACTGCAATTGCTTGACCATCTCCGCCTTTTGTTCCGGTCGAACTTCGGCAAAAACATTCTCCGCCGCAATGTCCGCTTGCTGCGCCATTGCCTGGGCCGTGCGTTGATTATCGCCGGTCATCAAATAAACTTTCAAACCCTGACCCGCGATTTGCCGCACGACATCGGCCGCGCCGGTCTTGATGGTATCTTGCAGCGCGAACAACGCGGCCAATTCCCCGCCTTTCGTCAAACCAAGAACCGTCGCCCCGCGCCCGGTCCATTCCGTGACAAAATCCTGTCCACCGGTGATGTTCAACCAAGTCAACGAGCCGAGACGGAACCGGTCAGAATTGATTTCCGCCTCTAATCCAGATCCGCGCAACTCCCGCCAATTCATCAATGAAACATCTTTCTCCGACATCTTCGCCAACGCACGGCTCAATGGATGATTCGACCGTCGCGCCATGGCCGCTGCAATCTCCATCATCTTCGCTTCCGCTTTCATCGCTGCCACCGCCGGTTTCCCCTGCGTCAACGTCCCGGTCTTGTCAAACACTACCGCAGTGATCTTCCCGGCCCGTTCGAGCGCGATGCCGTCCCGGATCAAAATTCCCCGGCGCGCGGCCACGTTCGTTCCGACCATGATGGCGATCGGTGTCGCAATGCCCATCGCGCACGGACAGGCGACGATCAACACCCCCGCCGCATTGATGAACCCCGCCGCTGCCGATGACGTCAGCCCCCACCACAACCCTGTGGCCAAGGCTATCAACACCACGATCGGCACAAAGACATTGCTCACCCGATCCGCCAGTCGCTGGATGTCGGCGCGGCTGTTTTGCGCCCGTTCGACCGCCGCGACAATCCGCGCCAATGCGGTTTCTTCGCCCGTCGCCGTCACGCGCATCTGCACCTGGCCGTTCAAAACGATCGTCCCGGCATATACCTTGCTCCCCGCCGCCTTTTCCACCGGCAACGATTCACCGGTCAACATCGCTTCGTCCATGCTTGACTGGCCTTCGGTCAATCCACCATCCGTCGGCACCCGGTCGCCCGGCTTTAAAACCACCACGTCGCCGGCCTGCAATTCCGCCACTGCCACGGTCCGGCCATCCGCCTTCAATGCCATTTGTGGTGTCAAATCCAACAGCGACCGCAACGAGCCTTCCGCACGTTTGCTGGCGATGCCTTCCAGCCAATGTCCAACGCTGATCAAGGTGATGATGGAGGCCGCTTCCATGAAATAGACATGGCCGTGCGCGCCGGTGAGCAAGGCCCACAGGCTGTAAACAAAAGCGGTGGTGGAACCGAGGGCGACAAGGGCGTCCATGTTGGATCGTCCGTGTTTGATCTGACGCCAGGCTCCGCGATAAAACCGTGCGCCGCAAAAAATTTGGACGGGCAGGGCGAGGGCGAGGCCGAGCCAGCGGAACCACGGTTCCATGCCCCATTGAAAGACCCAATCACCGAGCATCAGGGGGATGGTACAGGCGAGGCCGAGGCGGACGTTGAGTTTCCAACCATCGGAAGAATGTTCTTTGTGATCGTGGCATTTTTCTTCGGCCATCGGTTTGGCTTCGAAGCCGGCCGAGGTGACGGCGGTGAGGAGTTCCTGGAGTTTTGGAGCGATGCCGTCTTGCCAGCGGACTTTGGCGCGTCCGCCGCCATTGAGGGAGACTTCGGCGGAGGCCACACCGGGGACGGCGCGAAGCGCTTGGGTCACGCTCTGGGCGCAACCGGCGCAGTTCATGCCGCCGACGGTAAGTTCTGTGGCCTTCAATTCCATGGGGACAGTATAGCGCAGAACGGGGGAAAAGCTAAAGGGTGAAGGCTGAGGAATAAAAATTGAACAGGAGTTAACGGAGGAAACGAAGGGGAGAAGAGGTTTAAGAATTTTTAACCGCGAAAAATTCGAACTACGCGAACGGGGGATTAACCAGGCCTCCAACAGATTGTTTGCCATCCACTCCTGCTCTCGGGTAATTATTTTGCCATGTCAAATCTGGAAATTGAACCGAGCTATCAGCCGCCGGTAGATCAATTGTTGCGTTTGGGGGAACCGAAATATGGCGCGTTCATGGATTATGGAGCGCTGGGTTTGACGCAGGAGCATGTCCCGGAGTTGATTCGCATGGTGGCGGATCATAAATTGCATAATGCGCCGGGGGAGTCGGAATGGGTTTGGGCACCGGTTCATGCCTGGCGGATGTTGGGTGAGTTTCGAGCGGGCGCGGCGGTTGGACCGCTGCTCGATTTGCTGCGGCGGATTGATGATTTTGATGATGATTGGATCGGTGAGGATGTGCCAATGGTTTTGGGCCAGATCGGCCGGGCGGCATTGGAACCGGTCACGGCTTATCTGGCGAATGCGAATCACAAGGAATGGGCGCGAGTGGCGGCGGCGCATGCGCTGGCGGAGATTGGCCGGCAGCAGCCGGAATTGCGGGATGAATGTGTGACCCGGTTAAGCGCTCAGTTGGAGCAGTTTGAGGAGCAGACGGCGAGGTTGAATGCTTTTTTGGTTTCACCGTTGCTGGATTTGGAGGCGCGGGAGTCGTTGCCGCTGATGGAACGGGCTTTTAAAGCCGATTGCGTGGATGAATCGGTTTGTGGCGATTATGAGGATGCGGAAATTGAATTTGGTTTGAAAGCGGCGCGGGAGCATCCGCGTCGGCCAAATTCGTTGACTGAATTGAGCGACCGATTGCGGGCGTTGGATAAGGAGAATATTTTTGAACGGGCGCTGCTGGATTTGCCGCCACTACCTTCGACTACGCAGTTTCCGTTGGTGAAACCGCCAAAAACTGGGCGCAACGATCCTTGCCCATGCGGCAGCGGGAGAAAATTTAAGAAGTGTTGTGGGCAATGAATAGGGCGGTCAGGCCGCAAAGCCAGAAAATCTAAAGATTGAATACCAGCCAAGACGCGCCGAATCGGAATTCGGCGCTCCTATGCCTGCCGCCGTTAATTTCCGGCGGGCGGTGATTTGGGATTCTTGGGGACGAGACGCATTTCGGCGTGGATGGGGGCATGGCTCGCAATCCAGGTGTTGCCGCCGTCCAGACTCACTTCGGTGAAGATGTCATAGAACCCGCTGATCCAATAGGCCCCAACGGTACCGCGCAGCGTTTCTTTGCCGAGCGAAGCCTTCGTCGGGCTTTCACGCAGCATCAGGGCGTTTTGACCGGTGCCGATGGTCAGGGTCAGGGAGAGCATTTCGGTGTCGAGGAAGTTTTTGTTGGTCACGTCACTGCTGTGGGTGGACAGGACGGAAATGGTGGCGGTGTTGCTGGCCACGATGAACGTTCTGCCGCCATCACGCGAGTAAGTGAAATCGGTCGCGGCGGTGTAACTGTCCGTCCGGGACAAGCCGATGGTCGGGATGGCCAGGCTTTGGGAGAAATTCCGCAAGCGGAGATCTTGCAGGATGATGTTGGTGTAGTAATTGACCGGGGTCAACGGCAGGCCGAGGTAACTCGAGTCCGTCGGCGGCATGGTGTTTTTGGCGTCGAGGAATTCAGCGATGGCTGGCACGGTCTTGATGACGGTGACGTAGAAGCTGCAAGTCTGAGTGTGGCCGCAGGAATCGGTGGCGGAGACATTCACGAGAGTGTCGCCCATCGGGAAGACGCTGCCGCTGGCCGGAACGGCGGTGATGACCGGGGAACTGCAACCACCGGCGACGGTGTTAGTGAAGATGACGGCAATGCCGTTGGCGGTGGGGGCGGAGATGAGCAGATCGCCAGGGCAGGTGAGGGCGATGGGATCAAAATCGGTGTAAGTAAAGGTGGTGGTGTTGGTCAGGGCCGGAGTGCCGTTATCGGTGACGGTGATGGTCACGGTGACGGGGCTGGAAGCGACGGCTGACGGAGTGTAGCTCCAACTCCAGGTGCCGGCGTTGGTGTTTTGGGTCACGGAGCCGACGCTGGCCGTCACGGTCGCAGTGTCGTTGCCATCGGGATCGGAGAACGTGCCGGTGTTGGACATGGCGACATGGTTGGTGCCGGTGAGCGTGGTGGTGTCAACGGCCACGACGGGCTGTTCATTGACGTTGACGATGGTGATGGTGAATTGTTTTTCAAAATACAAGCCGCCGCCATCGGTCACGCGGACGCGAATGGTGTAACTGTTCTTGGCTTCGTAATTGAACGACACGGCGGATTTGAGATTGTTGCCGGAGATGGAGAAGCTGGCGTTATCATCGCTGCCGGTGCCGGTGACGAGGGTATAGGCGGCGGTGTCGTTGGCGTCGGGATCGGTGTCGCTAAAGGCGCCGATGGTGCAGCCGACGGGTTTATTTTCGGCGATGCTCGCATGGCTCAAGGCGATATCGGTCGGGGCTTCATTGACGTTGGTCACATTGATGGTGAATTGATTGGTGAAGCTCAAGCCGCCGCTGTCGGTCACCGCGACCAAGATGCTGTAACTGTTCTTCGTCTCATAATCAAAACTCGCGGTCGTCTTCAGCGCGGTGCCAGCGATGGTGAAACTGGCATTATCAGTGCTGCCCGCGCTGCTGACCAGCGCGTAGCTGGCGGTGTCGTTGGCGTCGGGATCGGTGTCGCTGAATGTTCCGACCACCGTTCCGGTCGGTTGATTCTCCGCCACACTGTTATTATTCAGCGCGATGGCTGTGGGCGCTTCATTCACATCCGTGACCTGGACGGTGAACTGATTGGTGAAGCTCAGCCCGCCGCCGTCGGTGACCGCGACCAGAATGCTGTAGCTGTTCTTGGTCTCAAAATCGAAACTGGCCGCTGTCAATAGATTGGTGCCGCTGATGGTGAAGCTCCCGTTGTCGGTGCTGCCCGTCCCACTGACCAGCGTGTATGAGGCGGTGTCGCCCACGTCCGGGTCCGTATCCGAAAAGCCGCCCACCGTCGTGCCGCTGGGTTGATTCTCCGCGATGCTCGCATGGCTCAGCGCGATGGCCGTCGGCGCTTCATTGACGTTGGTCACTTGGATGGTGAATTGATTGGTGAAGCTCAGGCCGTGGCTGTCGGTCACCGCCACCAAAATGCTGTAATTGCTCTTGGTCTCATAATCAAAGCTCGCCGCTGTCAATAGATTGGTGCCGCTGATGGTGAAGCTCGCATTATCGGTGCTGCCCGTGCCGTTCACCAGGGTGTAACTGGCTGTGTCGCCCGCGTCCGCATCGGTGTCACTGAAGGTTCCCACCGTCGTGCCGCTCGGTTGATTTTCCGCGGTGTTGGTGTTGCTCAGCGCGATGGCCGTCGGCGGGCTATCCACCAGCGCGACATTGATGGTCATAGTGCGCGGGGTCGGATCGAGATCCACGCCGCCATTGGCCGTGCCGCCGTCGTCACCCACCTGGAAGGTGAAACTCGCATAGGGCGAACCATACGCATGGGTCGCCGGGGTGAAGACCAGGGAACCAAGGGCGGTAGAAGTGTAGATCTGGCCGCCCAGCTCCGCCGCCACCAGCTTGCTCCCATCGGCCGACGAGGCCACAGCGTGCCAGTTACGTCTGCTGTCCCGCGGCGTCCAAGTCACCCCGGAATCGGTTGAAGTGTAAATCTGGCCGTCATTTTCCAGCGCCACCAGCTTGCTCCC
>CAIYOY010000393.1 GCA_903927905.1 uncultured Verrucomicrobiales bacterium
CCACGGCGGATTACGTCCCGCCCACCACGCTCGCAGCCCCTTCCCCAAAACTTAACCCTCACCTATGTCCATGCCTGAACCCTCACCCATGTCCTTGCACCATACCTCCTCGCCGGACGTAGAGCCGGGGCGTCCCGCCCGGCGGAGAAAGTTGTCGCAGGAAGAAAGCGGTGGAAATTATTTGAGGTCTTTGGAAAATATTGGCGTTGTTCCGGGCGGCAAGATGCGCGCCCTCTACGTCCGGCGGGACGCCCGACGCCACATGAGATAGGCGCGGTTCTGGCTTGATGTTCCGGCCAATGGAATTTAGCGTACCCCTTGCTTTTATTTGATTATGTTGACCTCACACGAATTATTTGGATTTATGACGCCCGCCCTCGCGGTGCGCATCATTGAGCACGCTCACGAAAACAATCGCGACCTGTATCGCGCCACCCTCAACTCCGTGGCCGAAGCCCGCAAGCTGCGTCCCGCTTTCCTGGAACGCACCCCGCGCGCCACGCGTCATGCGGAAATGGCCGTCATGCTCGGCAAACCCCGCCTCGAACTCATCTCCGCCAATTTGATCCGAAGCTGGCTCATGACCGCGCAAAAGGGAATGTTGTGCGATTTTCTTGACAGCCTTGGCGTGACGCACAAAGAGGGCGCAGTGGATGATCTGCCCGCAACCATGGATGAGGCCAAGCTCAGAGCCGCCATCGACGCCCTGCTGGCCAAGTATCCGCAGGAAGAAGTCGCGGTTTATCTCAACGCGTTTTTCTCCATGAACGACGTTCGCTGGCCGAACCTCGATGCCATGCTGAAGAACGAGCCGCGCCTCCAATTCGGCGGATAGAATCTTCTCGCTCCCATTCTTAACTCCTGTATCGTGATAATCTCATGGAAACACAAGCTGACATCGGACTGATTGGCCTGGCCGTGATGGGCCAAAACCTCGTTCTCAACATGAACGACCACGGCTTCACCGTGGCCGTTTTCAATCGCACCGTCTCCAAGGTGGACGATTTCATGGCCGACCAAGCCAAAGGCACGAAAGTCATCGGCACCCATACCATTGAAGAATTTGTCGCCAAACTGAAACGCCCCCGCCGCATCATGCTCATGGTCAAAGCCGGCGCGGCGGTGGATGAGTTCATCGAGCATCTTTTGCCCCATCTGGAAAAAGGCGACATCATCATTGACGGCGGCAACTCTCTCTTTCAAGACACTGCCCGCCGCGTGAAGTATCTCGAAGACAAGGGGCTCCTCTACGTCGGCACCGGCGTTTCCGGCGGCGAAGAAGGCGCGCGTCATGGCCCATCCATCATGCCCGGCGGCTCGCCCGCCGCGTGGCCGCATGTCAAAGATATTTTCCAGGGCATTTCCGCCAAAGTGGATGGCAACGTCCCCTGCTGCGATTGGGTCGGCGAAGGCGGCGCGGGTCATTATGTCAAGATGGTCCACAACGGCATCGAATATGGCGACATGCAGTTGATCTGCGAGGCGTATCAATTGATGAAAGACGGCCTCGGCATGACCGCCGATGAAATGCACCAGACTTTCACCGAGTGGAACAAAACCGAACTCGATTCTTATCTCATCGAAATCACCGCTGGCATTCTCGCTTTCAAAGACACCGACGGCCAGCCGATGGTGGATAAAATTTTGGATACCGCCGGCCAAAAAGGCACTGGCAAATGGACGGTCATCAGTTCCGCTGATTTGGGCATTCCCATCACCTTGATCACCGAAGCGGTTTATTCCCGCTGCGTTTCGGCGCTGAAAGACGAACGTGTCGCCGCCGCAAAAAAATTAAAAGGCCCTAACCGGAAAATTTCCGGCGATCGCGCCAAATTCGTGGAGCAAATCCGTCTCGCCCTTTACGCGTCGAAAATCATTTCCTATGCCCAGGGCTACATGCTCATGCGCGCGGCGGCCAAAGAAAACAATTGGCACCTAAACTACGGCGGCATCGCCTTGATGTGGCGTGGCGGCTGCATCATTCGCAGCCGGTTCCTCAGCAAGATCAAGGACGCGTACGACGCCAATCCGAAGTTGACCAATCTTCTGCTCGACAAATTTTTCAAAGGCGAAATCAAAAAATGCCAGCGCGCCTGGCGCAATGTCATCGCCACCGCCGCCAAAAAGGGCATTCCGACCCCGGCCTTTTCCACCGCGCTCAATTTTTACGACGCCTACCGCAGCGAACGCCTGCCGGCCAATCTGCTCCAGGCGCAGCGCGATTACTTTGGCGCGCACACCTATGAACGCGTGGACAAACCGCGCGGCGAATTTTTCCACACTAATTGGACCGGACACGGCGGCTCGGTTTCTTCGACCACGTATAATGCCTGACGCGCCGCAGTGCCCGTTCCGTTTCCCATGGCGGCACTGAATAAAAACTCGGGGTCCGGAATGCGGCCAGCGCAACCAGCGTGGCCGGGGCTGCTTATTCTCACCGTCCTCTTCGCCGCGCTCGCGGCCTGGAGCTGGCGGCGGTGGCCCAATATCCTGATTGATTTCGGCCCGCAATTTTATATTCCCTGGCGCATCACTCAAGGCGCGGTCCTTTATCGCGACGTGATGTATCTGCCCGGCGGGCCGCTGTCGCATTATTGGAACGCCCTGCTCTTCAAAATTTTTGGCGTTTCCTTCATGACACTGGTTATCGCCAATCTCACCATCACCGCCGCAATGCTTGCGTTGATCTACCGCCGATTTCTCGCGGCCTCGGACGCGTTTACCGCGGGCATCATTTGCTGCGCCATTATGGTCGTTTTCGCCTTCGGCCAATACGAAGCGCAGGGAAACTACACTTATGCCTGCCCCTATTCCCATGAAGCGTTTCACGGCCTGGCATTGTCCGTGGCGGCGGTCGCCTGCCTGGACAGCTGGCTTCGGCGGCAAAAAATAATTTATGCCCTCGGTGCGGGCTTCTGCTTCGGTCTGGTCTTCATGACTAAACCGGAAATTTTCGCCGCCCTTGGGTTGACTGCCTTGGCCGCATTTGTCTGGTATCTGCTGGCAGCCAGCCGCCGAGTTGGGTCTCGAACAGGAAGTTTCCAGGAGGTTCCACGCTTTTCTTTTGCAGTTAAATCACTGGGGGCATATGCCGGCGCCGCCATCATCCCCCTGCTTGGATTTCTGCTTTATTTTCATCGGCATGAAAATTGGCGTGACAGCGCCCGGGCGGTGGCTTTTGCCTTCGTGCCATTGCTCGAGTCCCAGGTGGCCAAAGGCCCTTATTACCAATGGTGCCTCGGGTTGGATGATCCATGGATGCATGTTCGCGTCACTTTGGTTCAATCTCTCGGACTGGTTGGCATCGTCTTGCTGGCCGCATATTTATTCCGGCTCAAAACCGATTCCACTCGCAACCGAATTATTTTGATGATTTTTACCGGCGTTCTCCTGGCCGGTTCCAGCGCGTTTTCATGGGGTGACAGCGGCAGCGTGCTCCCCTTTGTCAGCATCGTTCTGGTCGGCACGCTCCTATTGGTTTGCCGCAATTCCTTTTTGTCCAGTCCGATGATGTTTCCCCTGCTCTGGAGCGTGTTCAGCGTGGCCATGCTCGTCAAGCTGGGATTCTTCAGCCGGATATGGCACTACGGTTTTATCCTCGCCATGCCCGCCTTTGTCAGCGGCATTTATTTATTGTTGTGGATCCTGCCCGGCTGGCTTGAAAAATTCGGCACTTCGCGCGGTTTATTTCGCAACGCGCTCGGCGCGGCATTGGGCCTTGGACTATTGCAACTTTTCGTTCGATCCGATTACCACTTTCACAAAAAAAACACGCCCATCGGCCGGGGCGCAGATAAAATCCTGGTCAATGACGACGATTCCCCCGTCTTGCCGTTTAAAAGCGCCACCCCCATCGTCGCGGTTGACCCCAGCATCGGGCAGGCTTGCGAATGGGTGGAAAAAAACGTTCCGCCAAAATCCACTCTGGCTGTTTTGCCCGAAGGAGCGGTAGTCAACTACCTCACTCGCCGCGTCAATTCATCGCGTTACATCGTCTGGATCCCGCCGGAATTGGCCGCGTTCGGCCAGGCCGCCATGACCGCAGAATTCCGCGCCCACAGCCCGGACTACGTCATGCTGATCCATCGGCATACCACGGAATATCATCTGAAGGATTTCGGCAAAGATCCCCGCTACGGTGAAGAAATCATGACTTGGATCCGGCAAAACTACGAGCCTGTTTGGCAAATTGGCCAGGAGCCTTTCAAAACCGGATTGTTCGGGATTCAAATACTCAGGCGTAAACTGGGGGAGAAACAACCATGATCGGCTGCCCACAGGCCGACCGGAAGCAGCCCAGCCGGACCTGGGCAGGACTGGGTTTGGTGGCCTTGGTTTTTACTTTGACAACCGTGTTGACGTGGCGCCGATGGCCGGACGTCCTCGTGGATTTTGGTTTTCAACTCTACCTTCCCTGGCAAATTTCCTCGGGCAAGGTCCTCGACCGCGACCTGATGTATCTCCCGGGCGGGCCATTCTCCATTTACTATCACGCCTTTCTCTTCAAATGCTTCGGCACCTCCTACTTCACCATCATCATTTCCAATCTGGCCATCACCGCCGGAACCGTCGTGCTGATCTGCCGGAAATTTCTGGCCGCCACCGACCGCCTGACCGCCACCATCATCGGCTTGGCCGTCGTCCTGGTCTTCACCACCGGTCATTACAGCGAGACTGGGAATTATAATTATCTTTCCCCCTACGCTCACGAAGTGGTCCATGGGCTCGCCCTGGCCATCGCCTGCGTTGCTCTGCTTGACAGTTGGCTGACGAAAGTGAAAATCCGTTTCGCGGCCATGGCCGGCCTCGCCTTCGGCCTCGTCTTTCTCACCAAACCCGAAGTTTTCGCCGCCCTGGTTGTCTGCGTCATCGCCGCCTTCATTTTGTGCGGGCTGACCCAAAAAATCCCGGCCTTTCTGGCCAAATCTGCCGCCAGCTTTCTCGGCGCCGCCATTTTGCCCGTGCTGACATTTTCTCTTTTCACCCGCGCCGGTCTCCACGCGGTGCTCTTCCCCTGGCAAGCCATCCTCGGCAAATCCATCGAAAAAAATCCTCTCTATCAATGGTGCCTCGGCTTGGATGCCCCCGCCTACAACATCCAAACCATGCTCCTCCACTTTGGCGGGCTGGCGCTGATCGTGGTCATTTTGGCCTGGGCTTTCCGCAGAAAATTTGAGTCCTCCATCCAACGAATCGGAGTCATTGCCTTAATCGCCACCCTGTTCGCGCTGGCCAGTGGATTTAATTGGGTCGAATGTGGTCGTTCATTGCCCTTGGTCGTCTTGACTCTCTGTTTCTTCCTTGGCCGCCAATACAAAACCGTTGCCGCCTTCCCTCTCCTCTGGAGCGTGTTCAGCCTTGCCCTCCTCGCCAAACTCGGCCTCTACCCGCGCATCTGGCAATACGGTTTCGCCCTCGGCATGCCCGCGTTCATCAGCGCAATTTATCTTCTACTCTGGGTTTTGCCGCAATGGCTGGAACGTTTCCACGTCCGCAGCCAATTCTTCCGCGCCACCATCGCTCTCCTGTTACTCGCCGGATTCATCCGTCTCGTGATTCTATCCCATATCGTTTATCGCGACAAAGCAATTCACGTCGGGTCCGGCCCCGATACCATCATGGCCTACAAACCCGAGCGCAGCCCCGTCGGCCCTGCCATCAATCAAGCCCTCGACTGGCTGCAAAAGAATACTTCACCTACCGCCACTCTCGCCGTCCTCCCCGAAGGCACCATCGTTAATTTCCTTTCCCGACGGGTCAACCCAACTTCCTACCCCGCCTGGCATCCACCCGAACTGGAAGCCTTCGGGCAGCGCAACATGATCACCGATTTCCAAGCGCACCCGGCTGACTACGTGATGCTCATCCACCGCGACAGTGCTGAGTACGGACGGAAATATTTTGGGCAGGAAGAAAGATTCGGGAAAGAACTGATGGAATGGATCGGGAAAAATTATCAGCCTGTTTATCTGATTGGGGAAGAACCGCTGATCAATGACCGCTTCGGCATTAAAATTTTGAAACGGCTTCCCGAGAAAAAAAAACTCCGATCTGGGATTTCACTTTGAGCGCGCCACACGAAGTTTGAACCATCCTTCTTCCACTCTGTCAAACTATCCAATTGCACCGTAAAATTAAATGGATCGCTGCCGTGTTGACCACCATCGTCCTCCTTGGGGCCATCGTCGCCTACGCCCTTGGAGCCTACCTTTGCGCTCCGCATCAACGTCCCGTTGGCCCGCTTCCGTCTGATCTCTCTGGCGAGGCCGTCACCATCCCCAGCGCCTCCGGTTCCACCTTAAGCGGTTGGTATCTCCCTGCCAGAGCCAACGCACCCACCGTCATTCTTTTGCATGGCGTTCGCGGCAACCGACTCAGCATGTTAAGCCGCGCCCGATTTCTCCATCAGGCTGGATATTCTGTTTTACTTTTCGACTTTCAAGCCCACGGCGAAAGCTCCGGCCAACACATCACTCTTGGCTATCTCGAAAGCAAAGATGCCCAAGCCGCCGTTGCGTTCGTCCGCGCCAAAAATCCAGGCAGCAAAATCGCCTTGCTCGGCACTTCCCTCGGCGGAGCGGCCGCGCTTCTCGCCCATCCGCCGTTGTCCGTGGATGCCATGATTTTGGAACTCGTCTATCCCACCATTACCCAAGCTTGCGAAGACCGCATCATCCTCCGCCTTGGCTCGCCCGGTAAATACCTCGCCCCCCTGCTCACCTGTCAACTGCGTCCCCGTCTCGGCATCGGCCCGGAAGATTTACGTCCCATCGATCAGGTCGGACGCATCACCATCCCAAAATTTTTCATCGCCGGCGCCGAAGATAAAAACACCACCCTCGCCGAATCCCAGGCCCTCTTCGCCGCCGCTGCCGAACCCAAACAATGCTGGTCCGTCCCCGGTGCCGGTCATATAGACCTCCATCCTTTCGTTAAAACTGAATACGAAAAAAGGGTCTTGGAATTTTTACAGAAATATTTGGAAAAGTAATTTCGAGGGAAAGTCTCAGCCGTCCCTGCGGGACTTTGGTGGTTTATGCCAAGACCCGGCATTGAAATGCCGGGCTATTTTCAAATGTCCCTCCGGGACAGGGACGAACACACTGCGGCAAGAATTTAGCTGCGTCTGCGCTGGCCAAATCTTCTACGAGGCCGAAGCCGCCACCCTGGGCAATCTCGGCTGCACGTTCGGCACTGAAGGACCTTCCGCCTGTTTGAAATGGGTTTTGGCCCGAAGGACCAGCGTCCCCAGAAGCACATCCGCCAACGGCAACACCACATTGAAATTCTTGTTCATGTAGCGGTGATGCAACAGATGATGGCCGTTCAACCGGAAGAAAATTCCCGAGCGTTCCACGTGCCGTTCCCTCGGCAGATGCATGCACCAGTGCATATATTCATAGACCGCGTAATACGCCGTGCAAGCCAGAGCGGAGCCAACGAGGCAACCCCATTTGCCGGAGAGCCAGGCAGCGATAAAAAACGGCACTTCACACATCAACACCAGAACCGGTCCGTTCCACCAAGCCATGGGAATGGTTTTTTTGTCCGATTCGTTGATCAAATGGTAGGTGTGATCGGCCTTGAAAATCCGATGATGGATGAGCGCGTGGGTTTTGTAAGGATAATCAAAAGTGAACAAAGGTTTGTGCATCACAAAGCGATGCAGCGTCCACTCAAAAAACGAAGAAAAAATCACGCCTCCAATAAAACCGATGGCCGACCAGAATAAAAAGTGCATTATGATTGTCCTCCAGATTGAAGATCAGAGGACGTTCCCCCGGCAACAGAGACGATAAATTGATACATTTCGGTATAACAGTTGAGTAACAGGTGGAACCATGAACGGTTCCACCTGTTTTTGCAACCATTAATACCGGGAATTTTCACGGCGAGGACCACGCGGGCCACGTCCGCCGCCGCCACCACCGCCACCGCCGCCGCCTTCTTCACGAGGACGGGCTTCATTCACAGTCAACGCACGTCCGCCGATCTGCTGACCGGCGAGGGCCGAAATGGCCGCCTGGGCGCCTTCCGGCGTGGACATGGTGACAAACGCAAAACCGCGGGAACGTCCGTTCATGCGGTCGGTGATCAAATTAACTTCACTGACTGGCCCGTGCTGGGAGAACAGATCCTGGAGATCGTTCTCGGTGGTGTCGAAGGAAAGATTCCCGACATATAACTTCGTATTCATGATGATGATTTTAGACTCGCCTGCTGCATTCTGAACTGTTCCCGATCATCGGGTTTCAAATCATCATCGAACAAGCGTTCACCTGAAGATTCACCATGTTGGAATTGGACATGCAATCTAAACTACAATCGAAACTTGGGCCTAAATTATCCTCATTGCAAGTTTTTTTCGCCTCGCGCCACCACTTCAAGCGCCACCTCTCCTTGTTCTGCTTTACGGTCCGGTTCAACCCGGTCTATTTCGTATCCTTTGAAATAGCTGAACAGTTCCCCGTTTCGGTTCTCCCCCAGGTCTGTCGCCCAGACCACTTGAGCCCGGTTTATATCTGCCCGGTTCCAAACCCAGGCCTCGTGAAAATTGTGCTTCGGCCCGTATTGCACCAGCACCAGATGTTTTTTGCCATCGCTTTCCAGCCGCGACAGCAACGCCCCCCGTTTGAATGGCCACTTCGTTTCCCGCGCCAGCGCCTCTTCATAAAACCGCCGGTAACCATAAAAACATAACACCACCAACACCCCCGGAACCAGCCATCGCCCCGCGCGCCGCTGCCGCCATTGCCAGGTTCGCATTTCCCGCAGACCGCCGATCAACAGCGCGACCAAGAGCGGATAATAAGGCGCAAAATAATGCGGAGCCGACCAAACCGGGCCGACCAGAGACACGATCAACGCGCCCAGCAACAATCCGGCCAACAAACGGCCTGATCGTTTTCTCAACAAAAACCCCAAAGGAACCACCACCACCAGAAGCAACCCGTTCCAAACCAGTTTTTTGAATCCGATCAATTTTTCCACCAACACCTGGCCGAATCCCGGCATCGTCCGCTGCCGGTCAAAAAATGGATTCGACCACTCCGCATACATCCGGGCCATTTGCGGATTGTGATATTCGATGTTTTTGGGGTGGGGAGTTTGCCAGATGAAGGAGGGTCTCGCGCTGTATTTTTCTTCGTAAATCAGATAAGGCATTTTCCACGGGCTGCCGGTCACCCGGTAGTTATACCAGGCATGAAACAAGACCAGCGGCAGCAAGGTGCTGCTCATTGGCCCGATGATCCGGCGAAAAAACAGCAACCCACCCGGGCCTTGTCGCCATGCGCGGGCGAACCAAACGACGGCCAGCATCAGACCCAACATCGCCCCTTCATAAGGCCGCGACAAAGAAAGAATCCCCAAGCCTGCTCCCAGCATCATGGCGGGAAAGGACGTGCCGGTTT
Organism: uncultured Verrucomicrobiales bacterium; assembly: GCA_903927905.1. GTDB lineage: Bacteria > Verrucomicrobiota > Verrucomicrobiia > Limisphaerales > Palsa-1400 > CAIYOY01. Next base: position 9,414 of record CAIYOY010000393.1, read on the forward strand.
TCCAAAGCCGGACAAAACCTCCCAAAGTCAAGGCCCCTCCGCACAGCGCCACCGATCCGCCCCAAAAACTCCAGTTCCACGTCAACACCTGGGGATTAAACAAGGCCAAAACCGTTCCCGCCAAGGCCCACTTCTTCGGAAACAATCCGCTCAACATCCAGAATAAGGCGGCCCCGGCCAGCGCGGTCGAAATCCATACACCCATGATCGGCGCGCCCAAAATTTGTCCCAAAGCCAGAAAAAGTCCCTGCCCGGGTGGATATTTGGCGGCGTAAGCCGGCTCAAAAATAACGTGAAACTGCTCAAAATGTTGCGCCATCGGATGCGTTGGATTGGCCAATCGTCCCTGCGCAAACGTGTCCGCCTGCAACAAATAGGCAAACTCATCGTGAATGGCAGGTTCAGGCAGCTTCAAACTCCATTGCAACCCAGCGCTGCATAAAAAAACACCCGCCGCCACGGCAGGAATAACCGCCCGGCTTTGCGCCCACCTCGCCAAAAAACATTCCAATCGGCCAAGCCACTTGGACCCGGCACCGGGCCAGTACATGGCAAAAACCGCCAACGCCACCAGTTCAAACACCGCGATCAACGTCGAAAGATACGGGTTCATCGCCGCGCCATGCCAAGGATGCTCACAAAAAAACCCGAGAGGACGGTTTGGAACCCGAGGGCCGAGAGCGTCACGCCGGGAATGACCCACCGCATGGTGGTGTCGTAATCCAGATTGCCAAAACGCACGGCCCACCATTGGCCAACCGCGCAAGCCAGCAACAACAAGCCGCTCAGCAGCGTCAGGCTGCCCAAGAGCAAGACTTTCTCCAGCGTCATAATTTTAAAAAAACGGCTCAACCGGGGGTCTTCCGGCAATATTTTTTCGGTCACGGCAAACGTTTTGGCCATGAGCGCAAAGATGATCGATTGCCAGCCCAGCAAGATCGCCAGACTGCCGAAGAGAAGGGTGTGCACGTCAAAATGCACGCCCCGAATCCTGAGTCCGGGCAGAGCCACCCCATACGCAATCAAACCGCACGCAACCAGCAGCAGCCCGGGATTGAAAAAAAGCCAGCGCGGTGAATGGACCAGATAGAAACGGAGCGTCCTCCAGCCATCACGGATGGTGCGGAGATGCGCCTTGTGGCTGATGCGTCCGTCCCGATGCAACGTGATGGGAATCTCACCGATCTTCACTCCGCGCAGGCTCGCCTTGATGATCATTTCCACGGCAAATTCCATTCCGGTGCAACGCATGTCCAGGCTTTCATAAAATTCCCGGGAGAAGGCCCGCATGCCACAGTTGATGTCGTGGATGGGTGAACGGAACATTCTTTGGGCCATGATGGTAAACGCCGGATTGCCAATCCAGCGGTGGCTCCAAGGCATGGCCCCTGCGGCCACGGTCCCGCCACCTGAAGGCAGGCGGCAACCTTGCACCAGATCGCAACCCTGGCGCAACTTTTCCAGAAAACGCGGGGCCTCCAAAAAATCATAACTGTCATCCGCATCACCCATCATGATGTATTTGCCCTGGGCGGCGGCAATCCCGCCCATCAATGCATTACCGTACCCGCGAGCGTTGATTCGAGCCACCCGGGCCCCGCAGCGTTCGGCGATCTCCCGGGAATTGTCGGTGCTGCCGTTGTCGGCAATGATGATTTCCCCGCGAATGTTCCCCTCGCGCAAAGCGCGCTGCGCTTTGACGATGCAAGCCTCCAACGTCTCGCCTTCATTTAAACAAGGCATGATGATGGAAAGTTCCATCGAGGCATTCCCGATTGTCGCGTTATTTTCGATGCTCAAAAGTTACGCAATGCCTTGACGAACGGGAAGCTTTTATTGATTCCGGCCTGTTCTTTGTCACCTCCCCACCCTTTTCGCAGACTTACTTGGCAACATGACGAATTTAACTATTATGAAGACCGTGCAAATCAGCGATGCCACCCTCGTCACCGAGAGCCTCACCGGCAATCGCGAAGCCTTCGGCCAGATCGTCGCCCGCTACCAATCCCTCATCTGCTCCCTCGCTTACAGCAACACCGGCAGCCTCACCCAAAGCGAAGACATTGCCCAGGACACTTTCGTCGCCGCCTGGAAACAACTCGACCACCTGCGCGAGCCGCAAAAACTTCGCTCGTGGTTGTGCCAGATTGCCCGCAACCGCTCCTGCGACGCCCTTAAGAAACAAGGCCGCGAACCAAGCCATCACGCCGAAGAACTTGATGCCATCCACCAATCCCCTGCGCCCGAACCGCTGCCTCTCGACCAAACCATCAGCAACGAAGAACAGGCCATCCTCTGGCGTTCTCTTGAGCGCATCCCGCAAATCTACCGCGAACCCCTCGTCCTCTTTTATCGCGAGCACCAATCCATCGAAGCCGTCGCCGAAAATTTAGAACTAACCGAAGACGCTGTCAAACAACGCCTCTCCCGTGGACGCAAACTGTTGCAGGACGAGGTCCTTTCCTTCGTCGAAGGCGCGCTCGAACGCACCAACCCCGGCAAAGTCTTCACCGTCGCCGTTCTGGCCGCGTTGCCCGCCATGACCTTCTCCGCCAAAGCCGCTGCCCTCGGCGCGACCGCCGCAAAAGGTGGCACGACAGCCAAGGCCGCCACTGCGATGGGTTTGTTCGGCGTCCTTTTCAGCCCCTTGCTCATTCTCTTCGGCAATTACGCCGGTTACCGAGCGCAACTCGACACCGCGCGAACCGGCGTTGAACGCGACTTTATTCGAAAATCCTATCGCAAATTAGTCCTTTGCGGCCTCGGGCTGGCCTTTGGTTTTGTCGGGCTGGCACTTTTTGGCCTTCAACTCAAAAAATATAATTCCATTTTGTTCGGCGTGGCCGTGATCGCCCTGGCCACGACCACGGTGACGGGCGTTCTGGCCGCCATGATGTCCTGTGTTCGAGCACGGCGCAAACTCATGGCCGAAATGACCGCCGGCGGACTCTTGCCCGAAGCCGTCAAGCCCGCCTGGGAATATCGCAGTTCCATGACCCTGCTCGGCTGGCCGCTGGTTCATATTTGTTTGGATCGTGGTTCGGCCAAAGCCAAGCGGCAGCCGGTCAAAGCCTGGATCGCCGCCGGCGATTCCGCCATCGGATTGATCTTCGCCTTCGGTGGCATGGCCATCGCTCCGATCAGCATTGGCGGATTGGCCATTGGCCTGTTTTCCTTTGGCGGCAGTTCGATGGGCGCACTGGCGCTGGGTGGAATGGCCATCGGCGTCTGGTCCTTTGGCGGACTGGCGATGGGCTGGCAAGCCTTGGGCGGTTTTGCCCTGGCTTGGAATGGAGCGATTGGCGGCGTGGCTTTGGCTCATGATTTCGCCTTGGGTGGCATCGCCCAGGCCGCGCAAGCCAATACCAAAGTCGCCATCCAATATATTCAATCCACCGTCTTCTTCCCCACCGGCCAATCCTTCGCCAAATACTACGGCTGGTTGAACCTCGTGTGGGTCCTTCCCATGATCCTCTGGTGGCGCATCGTCGCCAAAGCGAAAAAGGTGCTCTAAGAATCTTCCCAGTTTGTGTTCTTTCGCGCTCTTGCGCGGCCATTCCGCGCCTTTTTCAGAAGGCGGAATATGTTTGCCAATTCATTGGGAAAGTGTTGAATTTAGCTCGTGCTGGTTTAGTGGTTGCGACTCCACGTTCACCTGTCGGTGAACTGCGCCCCTAACCGGCTTATTTTATTTGATGGATGGACTCGATTCCATGGACGACCAAAGCAACAGAGTCAGTAAAGTTCTGCTGGTGGATGATCAAGCCATGGTTGCCGAAGCGATTCGCCGCAGCCTTGGCAGCGAGCCCAACCTCGAATTCCACTACTGCTCCGATCCGGCCAAAGCCCTCGCCATGGCCGATGCCATCGGGCCTTCCGTTATTTTACAGGACTTGGTTTTGCCAGGGACGAACGGGCTGACTTTGGTGCAGCAGTTTCGCACGAACCCCTCGACCAAAGACACGCCCATCATTGTTTTGTCCACGCAGGAAGATCCGATCACCAAGGCGCAGGCGTTTGAGGTGGGGGCCAATGATTATCTGGTGAAGTTGCCGGACAAGGTGGAACTGGCCGCGCGCATCCGTTACCACTCGCGCACTTATCTGGTGCAGATGGATTTGCTGGAGAGCAATCGGAAGCTGGAAGCGGCCACTAGGGCAAAGTCTGATTTTCTGGCCAGCATGAGCCACGAAATCCGCACGCCGATGAACGGGATCATCGGCATGGTGGATTTGTTGCTGGCCACAGAGTTGACCGAGGAACAAAAAGGTTTCGTCCAGACCATTAAATCGTCCGGGAAAGCACTAATTTTCATCATCAATGACATTCTTGATTTTTCGAAGATCGAATCCGGCAAACTGGAATTGGAACGTCATCCTTTCCAACTCCATGCCTGTGTGGAAGACACGCTGACTTTGATGGCGCCACAGGCGGCGGCGCGTTCGATTGAACTGGCTTATGAAATTGATCCGGCGGTGCCGGCCACCTTCTTGAGCGATGTCGTTCGTGTGCGGCAGGTCATTTTGAATCTTTTGGGGAACGCGCTGAAATTCACGCATAAAGGTGAAGTCATTGTCACCATTCGCCCTGACCAGGAACGACCCAAAACGCACTGGCATTTTTCGGTGCGCGACACCGGCATCGGCATCCCCCCGGAAAAAATGGAGCGGCTTTTTAAATCGTTTAGTCAAGTGGATAGTTCAACGACCCGGCAATACGGCGGCACCGGTCTCGGTCTGGCCATTTGTTTGCGTTTGACTGCTTTGATGGATGGACGCATCTGGGTGGAGAGCGAACCGGGGGTGGGTTCCACGTTTCATTTCGTCATCGCGATGGAACCGGAACCATCCGGCACGATTTCAGCGCCGCCGAAATTTCCTAAGAAACACATTCTGCTCGCTCATGCCAATCCGGTGATCGCCCGCTTCATCACTCGGCATGTCGAGTCCATTGGATCCACCGTGCATTGGGCCGCCACCGGGAAAGCGACCCTGGCGGCGTTGCTCGATCACAAATTCGACGCCCTGGTGCTGGACCATTCCCTCCCCGATATGGAAGGGCCAAAACTTTTGCAAGGCATCCGCACTCTGCCCGAAGGCGCGAAACTTCCCGTGGCCGCGATCACGCGGATGGCGGTGCCGGGTGAAGAAAAGGCGTTTCGCCGCGCCGGGGTCAATGTTTTCGTGCACAAACCGATCCGCCTTTCCGAATTGCGCGAATCGCTGCTGCTCTGGCTGGTGGACCCCGTGGCCGCCGCCAAAGTCCGCACCCGCACGGAAACCAAATTGCCGAATCTGGCCGACCGTTATCCATTGCGCATCCTGGTGGCCGATGACAATGCTGTCAATCAAACCGTGGCCCTGCGCATGTTGCAGAAACTGGGCTACCAGGGGGTTTGCGTGGATAACGGGCAGGAAGCGGTGGATATTTTACAAAATCAGCGCTACGACCTCGTGCTGATGGATGGACAAATGCCGCGCTTGAACGGTTTCGAGGCGACCCGTCAGATCCGGATCAATGAGAAGGAGCAGTCATCGCCTCGCACCGTGATTGTCGCCATGACGGCCAACGCTTTGGAAACGGATCAAAAAAGATGCGTGGAAGTGGGCATGGACGATTACATCCAAAAACCGGTGCAGATGAGCGCGCTCCAGGCGGTCCTGACCAATTGGGGCCACAAAATTTACGGGGCCGCGCCAGTCGCGGACGAATCGCCGGTGGACCTGACCCGCCTGCTGAATCTGGTGGATTACAACACGGAAAGCTTGAAGGATTTGATGGGGATGTATGTGGGCAAGACAACAGAGTTATTGGCGAAAATGAAGGAGGCGATTGCCGCAGGGCGAAGCGATGACGTGAGAAGCATTGCGCACAGTTGCATCGGTTCGAGCAGCATGTGCGGCATGAAGGAAATCGCGTGGACTTTTCGCAAAATGGAAGAGGCGGGCGAAACCGGGGACTTGAGCAATGCCCCGGCGTTGTTCGAGCAGATCGAGGGGCAATTCGAGCGCTTGCAGAAATTTGTCCGCGAAGTTAAAATGCCGGAGCGACAACGGTAATTAATATGGAAGAAATGGCCCACATCATCCCGGATGACCCGCAACGGTTGAGAATCCTCATCGCCGAGGACGACGACATCACCGCCAAATTGCTTGAAGTCATGGTCGAGCACCTTGGTCACAAAGCCATCGTTTCCAACAACGGCGCCGCCGCCTGGGAGGCTTTCCAAAAATTTAATCCGCAGATCGTTTTGACCGACTGGCAGATGCCTTCGATGGATGGGCTGCAGTTGTGCCAAAAAATCCGCACGCTGGAAAAACCGGATTACAATTACCTTGTCGTTTTGACTGCGGCTTTCACCAGCAAGGAGAATTATCAACAGGCGATGGATGCCGGAGCGGATGATTTTTTGCGCAAGCCGTATGATCGCGACGAACTGGCGGCCAAGTTGCGCGTCGCGGAGCGGATCATCAAATTTCATTCCCAGGTGCGCGAATTGCGGCAACTGATTCCGATCTGCTCGTATTGCAAGAGCATCCGCAATGACAAGGATTATTGGGAAGAGATCAGCGGGTATCTGGCAAGCCAGGCGGGCGTGCATGTCACGCACGGGATTTGCCCAGCTTGCGCGGAAAAGCATTTCACTTCGGTGTTGGAGGCGAAAAAGGCGGCGGGTTGATCATCGGGCCGCAGCAGGCTGACGGCGGTAGATCATCAAAAATTGTTGCAACCGCCCCTGGTATTTTTTGGCGGCATCATCCCAAAGGTAAACGGTCTTTCCATCCGGCCCGGTATTGACGAGGCCGGTCAATTGATAAAATTCTTTGGTGTAACGCTCCATCCAATCCAGAATTTCCGTGTCCGACGAATCGCGAAGCAACCACGAATATTTATACCCGACCTGAACCAGGTATTCGGGCTTGTTCTGTTCGATTTCCCGGATCATTTCGCGCTGCATCTTCGGCGCATCGCGATGCTCTTCCATCAGTGCATAGGCGTAAATGTAACCGGTGGCGGAATGGCGCTGGGCGTAGAAATAGATTTCCGGCTCGGACCCCAAGACGACAATGGACGCGTTTTTGGCGGAATGTTCCCGGATGTATTGGGCCACTTTGATTGACTGGACAAAAGGGCTTTCCTGATAGAGCACGGGACTGATCTGGAGAGGAGTCATTTGAAAATAGGTGCGGCGGCCGACCCAGATGGCCCAGCAGAAAACTGCGAAGTACAGGACGGAGGAAATGATTTTTGCCTGGCGAAGAAGCAACGCCCGGCCCAGTGATTCCACTCCCAGGCCGGCCAGGAGGGCCAACGCCGGCAGCGAAAGGATGAAATAGTGAGGCCGAAAATAAAGGCCAATGGACGTGCCGAAAAATGAAAAAAACAGGAAGCCGGTGACAACAATCATTTGTTTTTGCCGAAGCATGTCCCGCCAACCAAGGAACAATCCCGCTGCGGCCAGGATAAAAAAACAGAAGTAGATGACGAGGGTCTGCCGAAGATAGGCGCATAATGCCGCAATGCCGTCGGCCAGAGAAACGCTGGCGACATAAGCGCTGGCATAGGTAAAGGTCCAGAACCAGAATTTGGCGAACAATCCCAAGGCGGCCAGCACCAGGCACAACGTGGCGAAGGGCAAGATCAGGCCCAGTCCAAAAATCAAACATCTTTTAGAAAAATGAGGCCACGACACCGGTTTCGTTTGCCATTCCTGCCAGATCAAAAAAGCGCAACCAAACAGACAGAAACAGACGCCCTGTTGCTTCATTAAAAATCCCAGTCCGTAGAGTAATCCGCTGAAAAATAATGTTGGCCATCGTTTTGATTCTGCCGCCGACCATAAAAGCAAAGTCGCCGGGACGGCGCATAAAACGACGAAGTGCGTGGCATGAGCCGCCGAGCCTAAAACGGCCGGGCTGACGGCAATTATTGCGTAAGTGGCGCAAGCCACGAGGCCAATGACCAGGCTGAAATGTTTTCGTCCCAGCAAAAAAAGAAAAATGATGATCAGACTGTCAACCAGCAGAAGGGTCAGGTGAATGCCCGCCGTGGTTTGTCCGAAAAGCGCCATCCCCAAGGCGTAGGCAAAATAGGTGCCCGGCAACTTCATGTTGTAAACCAGGGTGTAAGGAGGGATGCCCTGCAAAATCAACTGCCCGGCGTAGGCATATTCGCCTTCATCACGTTCCAGCGGCATGTCCAACAACCGGACGCGAATGAACCCAACGAGCAAAAGGACAAGTAGAACAAGGAACCACGGATAAAATCGAGCCAGCGAATTTTGCCGGGGATTGGTCGGTGGTTGCGGCTGGTCCATTCCCGCATGAAATATCATGGAGCTGGTTCCAGGGGCGAGATTTTAATCGCGGGTGATGTTGAGGGACTGCTCGAATTCAGCGGAGAATTTGGCGATCTCAGCCATGATTTTGGCCGGCTGCTCGCCGACGGTGTTGAGCATGCGGTCGCGCATTTCCGGGCGGTAACGGATCAATTCCAGCGCGGCCACAATGAGGGAAAGCTGGTTGTTGATTTCATGACGCATGTGCGAAAGCTTTTTGTTCAGCTCCGCTACTTGATCTGGCGTCAAAGTCGCCGGGGTTGTTGGTACGCCCATAAGTTCAAACGATGGCCTAAAACGGGAATGAAAGCAAGCCGGTTTGTGCCATTTACAAGGGTCGCCCAACGCCGCCTTCACCGGAATACCAAGGCGTGGCGTCTTCGCGAATGACTAAGCCAATTCTGTCATCTGTAACCATGTGTTTACATCGGTGGCGATACGGCCCATAGTGGAGGACGCCTTCGGGGAAACAAATATTCCGCAGGTGAGTTAACCATCAGCGAAACGAAAAACATCATGGGCGACAAATCCCCCAAATCCACGAATAAAAAATCCGGCCAAAAAATGGCTAAAGCCAATGCCGCGAAAGGCAAGAAGCAGTCCGCCATCGCCGCCAAGGCCAAGGTCAAAAAATAACATCATCCATTCAACCTCGGGCGCGGAACGCAGGTTCTGCGCCCGAATTTTGGCGGAGCATTCGCGCGCTGCTCAAAGCCACGTCATTGCGGGGAATTTCTTTTGCAGACCAGATTTCAACTTCGGATAGGTGTTGGTCCTAAAAGCCAACCAGTTGAAAGTAGATTCCAATCGTTTCCCATCGGGGGTGCAGAGCCAAATCTTGACCGGCAGTTTTCCTTCGCAGATATGCGGGTGTTCTTTCAGGGCGAAAGTTTCGTGGAGCTTCACCTGGATTTCCGGGGAGTTGGGTTCGCCGTCTTCGTCGCGCGGTTCGTCGGGGTAGAGCAATTTCATTTTGCGACCATCGGGCCAGATCACATTGAGCGGGGCCAATTCGTTCAGCCATTCCAATCGTTCCCGGCCTAAGTGCGCGAGGAAGGCATCCTTCAGGTGCGTGGCCTGGACTTCTTTCACCAGGGTTTGGCCGGTGAAGGCGCGGGCGAGACATTGGGTGATGGCGGCGGCATCGGCGGGCGGAAATTCCAGCTCCGGCATGGCGGCGCAGACTAAATTCATGCGCGCCAGAATTTGTTTTATCTCGTGGTTGAACAGTGGGAGTTCAAAATATTGCTTCCCATAGGCCTGTGCCAGACAGAGACCGGAGGAGGCGGGATCAACTTCGCATTGATGTTCAAAATGAATCACGAGATCGTGGAAACGGATCAACTTTACGGCGCTGACCCGTTTGTGCGTGCGGTCGAAGAGGTGTTCGATTTTTTCGGTGATCTGGCCCGGAAACATTTCCTGGATCCATTCGCGTTTCACGGCGGTGGCCAGGCCGAGCAAGGTCATGTTGCCCGTGCGCCCAGCAACTTCGCGAATGCTGGCGGTGACGAAGAGATTGGATTTTTGCACGACACTTTCACGTAGCAGCGTGCCGGAGCGGCCCTCGGTCAAATCACACTCCAGCGTGCCCTGGTCGCGGCGTTGGCAGAGCTGGTCAATGAAACCGGCGGTGAGACAGCGGAGAAGACCGTCTTCGGATTGCGGATTTGCGATTTCGGATTGCGGATTGGAAGAGGCGAGTGATTTAAGGTTTTTTTCAGCCACCTGCAAGATTTGCTCATAGGTCTGCTGCGCTTGTCGCGCGATCTGCGCGTGGACGCCGTAACGCCGGCATTGCTCCACGCTGAAATTATTATTTTTGGCGAATTGATAGGCCCGCATCAGCGTATAAAAATCCGAATCCGCGCTGGCCTCGAAAAGCTCGCGTGCTTCGGCAATATGTTTATCGTCGCGGCCCAGGCGCATCAGGAGATCGCGACCGCTGACCAGGGCCGCGCAAAGAGCGGCCGCCGGGATGCAGTTATATTTGGCGGCTTCGACCAACATGCGGGAATAACGCGGGTGCATGGGCAGCCGGAGCATCTGACGGCCCACCGGGGTAATGTCAGAATTGCGAACGGTGGCGTCATTTTCCTCGCATAATGCGCCAAGAATTCGCAAAAGGTTCTCCGCACGTTCTACGGATTGAGAATCGGGCTTGTCCAGCCAGTCAAATTTCGCCGTATTTCTGATGCCCAAAGAATGTAAAAGCAGGACAACTTCGGCCAAATCACTGCGTTGAATCTCCGGCGTATTGCGTTCCGGGCGGTTTAAGTGTCCACTTTCGGTCCATAACCGATGGCAAGTTCCGGGGGCAGTCCGCCCTGCCCTGCCCGCCCGCTGGTCGGATGAAGCCCGGCTGATGGGTTCCAAGAAAAGTGTTCCGATGCCCCGTTCCGCATCGTAACGAGCCACTCGCGCCTGACCGGCATCCACGACATGACAGATGCCGTCAATGGTGACGGAAGTTTCGGCGACGTTGGTGGCGACGACGACTTTGCGGAGGCGATTTGGTGCGAAGGCGAGGTCTTGTTCTTCGGGTTGTAATTCGCCGTGGAGCGGAATCAAAGCAAGCCTTTCGTTCGCGCCGGATGCACGGCAAGCGCCGATGGTCTGATTGATCTCCGCCATGCCGGGCATAAAAACAAGGATGTCGCCGGGGTCACCCGAATTGACAATAGCGGCCACTTGATCGGCGGCCTGCTCGGTGATGGGCCGCTCGTCATTGCAGGATAGATAGCGAATATCCACCGGAAAAGTTTTGCCTTCAGAAACAAGAATCGGACAGCCGTCCAGATATTTGGCCACCGGTTCGGCATCAAGCGTCGCGGACATCACGGCGATTTTCAGATCGGGCCGGCGCGTTTTTTGCAACTGCTTGGCCAGAGCGAGCGCGACATCGCTCAGCAGATTGCGTTCGTGAAATTCGTCAAAAAGAATGATTCCGACATCCTGAAGCATCGGATCATCCTGCAACCAGCGGAGCAAAATCCCCTCGGTCACAAAACAAATCCGCGTGCCCAAACTCGTCATGTCGTCGAAGCGAATTTGATATCCCACTTCGGTGCCAAGCTTGCAATCCCGCTCCCACGCCACTCGTGCCGCCACCGTGCGGGCCGCGACCCGGCGCGGTTGCAGGACAACGATTTTCTTCAACGGCGGATCGTTAACCAATCCCGCTTCCAGCAACATTTGCGGAACTTGCGTGGTTTTGCCGGAGCCAGTCGGCGCGACCAGCACCAGCCGATTGCCCGATTGAAGCACACTGACAATCTGGGAATGGATCTGCCAGATGGGAAGAGACGTCTGCACGGATTATTTCAACACCAACATGAGAACCAGCGCGACCACCGAGAGGACGGCCATGAAACCTGAAGGCATGAACTTCTTCGACCGCGCAAATTTGCTGCCAAAAAAAAGCGCCAGAAAACCGATCACCCCGTAAGCCACGGCAATTTGATTGATAATACCCAGGGCACACAGGATCAAGACGGCCGCAAAGACAGATGAAGCGATGATCGAGGCTTTGCTCTTCGCCTTGACGTAACCGATCACTCCGCCCAATTCCAACAACACGATATAAACCCAAAGAATTTTAATAACCATAAGCCTCAGCATCCCTCAATCCGACTGCACATCCAAGCTCAGAATTTCCCCTTCTTCGCACTCGACGGACACCTGAAACGGGCGGCAACAATTTTCGCAATCCGTCGTAAAACGCTGGCTGGTCAGACTGGCGTCAACGGCCAGTTCGAACGAGTGCCCACAAAATGGGCACTGAATTTGGGCATACGTTTCCATGCAATATTTATAACCTTTTTAAGAATATTTGCCATGGAGAAGCGTCCAATAAATCAAGCGCTCACCTCACGCAAATGCCTGAGTGGCATGTTCAATGCTTGTTTGGTAATGTGCGTATAAATGAGCAAATAAAAAGCAATGGACCTATGAAAAAACATCTTCGAGTCTTGCTCGTGGAAGACGCCGAATTGGATGCAGAATTGCTCATCCGGTTCCTCCACGCCAGCGGATATGAGGTCCACCATCGGCGCGTTGACACTGAAGCCGAATTAGATATGGCGTTGGACGAGGAAACTTGGGACATGGTCCTTTGTGATTATCAACTCCCCGGTTACGGTGCCATTGCCGCGCTTGAATTAATCAAAGAACGCGGATTTGATCTGCCGTTCATCATCGTGTCCGGCGTCATCGGCGAAGAATGTGCCGTCCAATCCATGCGCGCCGGTGCCCATGACTACGTCATGAAAAACAATCTGCCGCGCCTGGCCCCGGCCATTGACCGGGAATTGAAAGAGGCCGAAGTCCGGCGCGAACGCCAGCGCGTTCTCGAACGCAACCGCCATTTGGCCGCTATTGTTGACTCCACCGATGACGCCATCATCAGCAAAAATCTTGATGGCACCATCCTGAGTTGGAACGCCGGCGCGGAACGTCTATACGGCTATACTGACGAAGAAGCGAAAGGCCGGTCCATCGCCATCATCACCCCGCCGATCTGCTTCGACGAAGTCCCCGACATCCTGCAACGCATCAAACAAGGAGAAACCGTGGAACGTTTTGAAACCGTGCGCGTGCGCAAAGACGG
>CAIYOY010000394.1 GCA_903927905.1 uncultured Verrucomicrobiales bacterium
GAAAAAGGCCGCGCCATCCTCGAGAAAAACAAAAGCGCCGTCGTGACCATCCAGGTCGTTATGAAAGTCAAATTGGAAATGAAAGGCTACAACCAGCCCGCCCAGGAAATGAAACAGGACATCACTGGAATTGTGATTGACAATACCGGCCTGGTCGTCACCGCGCTCAGCGGCACCGATCCCGGCCAGCTCTACGAAAATTATTACGCTAATTCCGGCGGCAGCGGCGAATCCAAACCCAAATGGCAATCCGAACTCACCGACCTGAAAATCCTCTCGCCCGATGGCACCGAAATCGCCGCCGAAATCGTCCTGCGCGATAAAGATCTCGATCTTGCCTTCATCCGCCCGACCACCAAGCCGGAGGTTCCACCCACATTCATTGATCTCACCAACTCTGGCGAAGTTCAGGTCCTCGACCAACTCATCACCCTCAACCGCCTCGGCAAAGTGGCCCAACGTGTTTACTCCGCTTCCATCGAGCACGTGGACGCCATCGTCACGAAGCCCAAAAAATTCTACATTCCCGGCAGCGAAGCCACCGCCACGCGCAACGGTTGTCCCGCCTTTTCCCTCGACGGCAAAATCGTCGGCTTCTTCGTCATGCGCACCGCGAAGGGTCGCAGCAGCGGCTCAGCCGCCGACAACGTCGCCTCCATTATCCTCCCCGCCGAAGACGTCCGCAAATCCGCCCTCCAGGCACCCGCCGCCGCCGATAAACCGAAGGAAGAAAAGAAAGAGGACAAGGCGGAGGAGAAAACAGAGAAGAAGTAATCAAATGTTGCAGCATGACAATTTTTCATCAACTTAATAAGGGATGGAATGCGGAACCTAATGCCCCTGAGCCCAGAGTCTCGGTGGAAGGTGAAGATGTCATAGTTACGTTTTTAATGAATCCCTTTCTATTTCCTCAGTTCAAGGAGGAGGATATCGGTCTATTACGATTCATTTCATGTAAACGATACCGTCTCGGAATTACAAATGATGAAGGTTGGTACCGCGGTCAATGCCGATTCAGCAAATTGGCGCCCAAGTGGGGAGAATTTTACGAGGTAGAAGGCGACTTACTCTTGGAAAGCTGCCAAGACCAATGGGTGGAGATCGAATCGTCCCAAAATTCTAAAAAGCATTTTTTATTTTACCTGCGAGATGAAACATTTGAGTGCGATGCTTCCGATTGGCGACTTGAAGTTTTACGTCCCGCTCCAATAGAAAAATCAGTGGAACTTGATCCCTTTCTTCGTCAGAAAATACAGCACCGAGTGTTAGAAATTGATTCTGGCAAGGTCACAGGGGTTGAGGCCTTTAAGGCACTCGAGGAAATGTAAAATACGAATAACGTGAGTGTTTTTTCTGAATCGGCATTAGTCTGAACACTTGCGTTGACGAGCAATAACCACTAAATTCCTCCCGGCTGTAGCGGAATACCAGCCGACTGAACAAAACCGCGTGACTGCAAACATCACATTCGGCGAATTCGCCATTGAATTACGCGCTTTCATGGCGCGTTCTTCTTCCATTGGAGCGCGGGTCTGTGACCCGCAGCAGGTGGAGCAATCGGACGCGCCGGATTTTACCAAGCGCTTTGGAACAATCACATGCTGCGAGTCACAGACTCGCGCTCCGGCTGATTCCGAATTCAACCACCTCGCTCTGGAACTCTTCCAACTCCAATACGAATCCATTCCAGTTTATCAAAAATTCTGCCAAAACCGTGGCGTGGATTCGGTCAAACATTGGAGCGAAATTCCGGCCATCCCGACCAGCGCATTTAAAGAGCATATTTTGTCCAGCCTGCCGCCTGAAGAGCGCACCACCGTCTTCCATTCCAGCGGCACGACACAACAAATTCCTGGCCGCCATTTTCACAGCGCGGAGTCACTGACTATTTACGAAGCCTCGTTGTTGCCCTGGTTCCAGAAGCATTTCCTCGCTGGTGTTCACGCTTCAGCGTGTCTGGATGACGCCGAAGACAACCTAAAGGTTGAACACCAACTGGAAGACAGCGTCGGTATGCTCTGCTTGACTCCATCCCCTGCCCTTGCGTCAAATTCTTCCCTCGTTCACATGTTTGACGCGGTACAAAAAGCCTTCGGCTCGCGGGATTCGATTTTCACCGGACGAATCGGTTCTGATGGCGCATGGACGCTGGATATGGATCAAACACTTTTCGCTCTGCGCAAATCCATGTGCGCCAATCGGCCCATCGCTTTGCTCGGCACGGCGTTTTCTTTTGTTCATCTGCTGGATCATTTTGCGGCCAATAATATCCGTTACAAAATCGCCGCTGGTTCGCGCGTCATGGAAACCGGCGGCTACAAAGGCCGTTCTCGAGTCATGCCCAAGGCTGAGTTGCACGCACTCATCACCAAACACCTGGGCGTGCCACCCTCGCATATCGTCTCCGAATACGGCATGAGCGAATTAAGTTCACAGGCTTACAGCGGCGTGGTTGGCCAAACAGAACGTTCCTTCCATTTCCCGCCGTGGGCGCGGGCGCAAATCATCTCGCCTGAGACTGGTGCGGAAGCCAAAACTGGGTTGCTCCGAATTTTCGACCTCGCCAATGTCCGGTCCGTCATGGCCATCCAAACGGAAGACCTCGCCGAAAAACACGGCGATGGATTTGAATTGCTCGGTCGCGCCACGGAAGCCGAGCCGCGCGGTTGCTCGCTCATGGCCCAATAAAATATGAGCGACCACCTCCATCGTAATCGCACGCTCTGGCTCTGCACGGCGCTTCACGCCTTCACGCATATCTATCAGATTGCGCTGATTCCGCTTTATCTGCTGATCCGCCGCGATCTTCATTTGGAAAGCGTCGGCCAGGCCACCATGTTGGTGACTGCGCTTTCCATCGCCTATTTTCTGCCCAGTTATCCGATGGGAATTTTGGCGGATCGCACCAGTCGCAAAAAACTTCTCGGCTTCGGCCTCGCCATCAATGCGCTGGGGTTCATCAGTCTTTCGTTCGCGCATAGTTATGGTTTCGCCCTCGTCTCCGCCGTGCTCGCGGGGTTGGGTGGAAGTTTTTATCATCCGGCGGCCACCGCTCTTATCGTCCGCCTTTACCCGGAAGCCCCCGGTAAAGCGCTGGGGAAAGCGGCCATTGGCGCGAGCATCGGATTTTTCATCGCGCCTATCTATGCAGGATGGCGTGGAGAAATGGCAGGATGGCGCGCGCCGGTTTTGGAACTCGGACTGATGGGTCTGGTTGGCGCAGCGCTTTTTCTTTGGTTCGCTCACGATCACGTCATGCCACCAAGGGATGCCAAATCCACCGCACCAAAAGAACGTCTTTTTCCCACGACCGCGTTATGGATTTTGTTCATCGCCAGCGCGTTTCTTTTTTGCCTGCGCGATTTCGCCGGGGCCGGCATGGCTACCCTGGCGTCATTGTTTTTACAAAAGGCGCATGGTTTCAGTCCGCAACAAACCGGGTTGGCTGTCGGTTCCATCTATCTCGCCTCGGCCATCAGCAATCCGATTTTCGGCGGGCTGAGCGATCGCGGACGCATCCGGTGGGCGATACTGGTCCTCTGCCTTGCGGCGGCAACCATGGCTATTTTTCCGCATCTTGGACCAGAATGGTTCACGCCTGCGCTCGGTATTTTTGGTTTCTTTTTCATGGCGAGTTATCCGATGGTCGAGGCCGGGTTGATGGAAGCGGTCCCGGATGCGGTGCGCGGAAGAGTGTTTGGGATTTTTATCACCTTCGGCGGATTGCTCGGCAATCTTTCCCACTGGATCATCGGCGATTGGGTGCAAAATCTCGGGCCAGCCGTCGCCGCTGCGCCGCGAAATTATTTTGGCATTTACGCCATTTTGGCGCTCTTTATTCTGTTGTCCCTGGGCGGCTTGGCCTGCCTGCATGGCATTCATCGCCGGGAGGAAACGTTATGAATCTGCCCAACTATTTTCTCGCCGATCTGCCACCGGAAGCGCCGTTGACGCCCGGCTTGATCAGCGATGCCTGTCAAACACTCAAACGCAATCGCGAACGCTATTTGGAACAACGCACGACCGAAGAGATCATCAATATCCTCGACGGCCTCGCGCAAGACTGGCTGGCGGAAGATTATCCGTTCCGCATCAAAACGCTGGAAGAAGGGCCAGCGGCGACCGGATTTTCCGCACCCGTTTTGCAAACTGGCCTGGACCATTTTTTCAAGCAGCTCACGGCCGAAAACCTTAACGCGCTCATCACTCAGGAGCTGGGCCATGCCGAACGACTGGATCAATTTTCCCTCGATCACGCCGGGCAATCCTCCCTCGCGCGCGGGCCGCAATTGATCGCCCATATCGCCCCCGGCAATATTCCCGTGCCGGTGATGACGGACATGGTTCTCGGCCTGCTCGCCCGCTCGGCGCAATTCGTCAAGTGCGCCTCCGGCCAGACTTTCATCCCGCGCATGTTCGCCCATTCGCTATACGACAAAGTGCCAAAACTCGGCGCTTGCCTGGAAATCGCGGAATGGCGTGGGGGCAACGAGCCGCTCGAATCCGCCTTGTTCACCGAAGCCGATTGCATCACCGCCACTGGCAGCGATGAAACTCTCGCCGCCATTCGCGCGAAAATTCCGTTGAAGAAACGTTTTCTCGGTTACGGCACGCGCGTTAGTTTCGGTTACGTGACCAAGGATGTTTTGTCCGGTCATCGTCCGCAAGCCATCGCCGAACACGCGGCGCAGGATGTCATCGCTTGGAACCAGATGGGTTGCCTTTCGCCGCATGTTTTTTACGTCGAAACCGGCGGCAAAGTTTTACCGGAACATTTCGCCCAACTGTTGTCCGAGCAACTGGAAAAACTGGAAGCCACTCATCCGCGCGGCACACTGAGCGCGCAGGAATCCGCCGCCATCGCCACGCGCCGGGCGTTTTACGAGGTGCGCGTCGCACATTCACCGGACACCATGATGTGGTCCAGTCCGGCTTCCACCGCATGGACCGTGGTCTATGAACTTGATTCGCGCTTTCAGATTTCGTGCCTGAACCGTTTCATCCACGTCAAAGCCGTCGCCGACGTGACGCAAGCCTTGCAGGAAGCCGAGCTGATCCACGACAAAATCTCCACCATCGGTTTTGCCGCTTCTGCGACACAGGTCAAGGAACTGGTCAACCGGTTCGCAAAATTCGGTGCGACGCGGATCTGTCCCCTCGGCCAAATGCAAAACCCGTCATTGACCTGGCGTCACGATGGCCGACCGGCCCTTGGCGATCTGGTCACATGGTGCAACCTCGAAAAATAAATCTTATGAGCATGGAACTAAAAAAATCATTTCAATTCGAAGCCGCGCACCTGTTGCCGCATCTGCCCAAATCCCACAAATGCCGCCGCCTGCACGGCCACAGCTTCAAAGTGGAGATCACCGTGACCGGCGATTGCGACCCCAAACTCGGCTGGGTCATGGACTACGCCGAAATGAAAGCCGCATTCAAACCGATCTGGGAAAAATTGGACCACTATTACCTGAACGAAATCAAAGGCCTGGAAAATCCGACGAGCGAAAACATCGCCATCTGGATCTGGAAAAAATTGAAGCCGAGATTGCCGTTGTTGACAGAAGTCGTGGTGGCGGAAACCTGCACGGCGCGGTGTGTTTATCGTGGGGAATAAACACCCCATCCTCGTAGCAGCCGATGTAAATCGGCTCTAATTTCTTCCCAGGCCCGTAGGGCCGACCTGTCTATAATACAAACTGGCCTGAATTCTTAAGCGCCGTAGGCGCGGCCTGTTTCTCTTCCTAAACGCCCATAGAAACTTAACCCAAAATCTTCTTCGCTGCCTGTTTCACCTTCTCCACCAACTCCGCCGGCTGCACCACCATAGCATCACCACCCCAACCCAAAATCCACCGCTCAATTTCCACCAAACTGGAAAGTTTCAAACGCAGTTCCACCCCACCATCTTTCAACTCCCGCAACTGCTGCGATTCGTGCCATTTCTTTTCCCGAATGTAATCAGCCACAAGTTCGTTGAAACGGATGACCACGTCGTAGTTCCCCTGCCCTGATTGCACGCCGAAGCTGTCGCGTAAACGTTTTTCCAGGGAAAATTTTTGCGGACGAACAAAAGTCTGGCCGGTCAGTTCCGCCGCCTTGATCCGCGCCGGGGCGAAGGTGCGGATGTCTTTGCGCAGATGACAATAGGCGAAGAGAAACCATTCGCCGTTGATGTTGGCCAGATGATACGGGTCAACCAAGCGCGACTCGGTCTTGCCGGGACCGGGCTTGCGATAGGTCAGGCACAGTTGTTTTCGGTCGGCGGTGGCCTTGGCCAGCAAATCGAAAATTTCGAGATCCAAAATAGGTTCCGCCGTGGTGCGAAAAGAAATGGTCTGCTCCCATTCGGCGATGTTCAATGAAATGGTGTCCGGCAACGAAGCGGACATTTTTTTAAAAGCGCTGATCAACGGTTTTTCAAATGTCGTCCCGCGATATTGTTGCAACGCCTTTTCC
>CAIYOY010000395.1 GCA_903927905.1 uncultured Verrucomicrobiales bacterium
ACCCCCTGCAGGGGGTGGAGCGGCGGCGCAGGCGAGATCGTTCAACCCTCGGACCATTGAGTCCGTAGCCCAGCTGGATCCGCCTGCGCTTTTGTGCCCCGAACTCGAACCGTTGCCTGAGCGACGCCTGAAACACGTTAGCTCGTATTCGTAAGAATGAGTCAGAACACATCTGTAATATGAATGATAAAAAATCGTCTGTCTATGCCGGCTTGGACATCGCCAAAGCCAGCCTTCAACTCCACCTCCAAAACAAAGATCATGACCTGGCCAACACCCCGGCCGGTCACGCGCAGTTGGGTAAACTTCTGGCCCTGGTGCCAGAGGCTCACATCATCTGCGAAGCTACCGGTGGCTATGAACGCGCCGTGGTCGCCGCCCTCCAGGCGGACCAAGTGAAAGTCAGTGTGATTAATCCTGCCCGGGTGCGCCAGTTTGCCCGCGCTTCCGGCCACCAAGCCAAGACCGATCCGATTGATGCCGCCGTTCTCACCGCCTTTGGCCACGCCTTTGCCCCGGAGCCGACTCCCGCCCGTTCCGCACCCGAAGCCGAACTGGCCGCGCTGGTCGCCCGCCGCACCCAACTGTTGGAACTGCGCGTGGCGGAAAACCAGCGGGCCGACACTTGCGCCCTGCCAGGTTTGCAAAAGCATTTTCGCCAATGGCTGGGCCAATTGGAAAAGCAATTGGAGAAAATAGAAGCATTAATGGCTGCGCTGTTAGCGCAGCAAACCGTTTTGGAACAACGCGTCCAACGTTTGGATGACATCACCGGGGTCGGGGCCATCACCGCCATGACCGTCCTGTCACAAATACCGGAACTGGGCCAAATCAACCGAGGACAAGCCGCCGCCCTGGCCGGACTGGCCCCCTATAATCGCGACAGCGGACAATGGTCCGGCAAACGCCACATCAGCGGCGGTCGGGCCGCCGCACGGCGCGGACTTTACATGGCGGCCCTCAGTGCCAGTCGCAGTAACACCATCCTCAAAGCCTTCTATCAACGTCTCATCACCGCCGGCAAACCAGCCAAAGTCGCCCTCACGGCCGTTATGCGCAAACTCATCGTCCTAATGAACCACGTGCTGAAAAATCCTGAATTTTCCCTTGCCAACTAAACACCGTTGCTGGGCTGAATTAAACAATCCCGTTGGGATTGGGAAATCAGGACACTACCAAAATTTCGCGCCGCTTGTTTCTGGCCCAATGGTTTGTTAGCGTGACCGCAATGACACCAGCATCTGCTCGCAATCCGTTCCGCGCCGCCCTGCGCCTTCAGGAAGGCGGATTGGTCCTCGTCATTCTGTTGCTTGGATTGTTGCTGGCGATTTTCGGCGGAACGGTGGAACGTCGTGTCGGCTTCACCACCAATGCCGATGGCGAAAAAATCCCCGTGATGGAAAAACAAAATAAATTTTGCAACGCGCGCACTCTCGCCCAATTGGCCAAAGACACCAGCTTCATCGCCATTATGTCGGTCGGGGCGACGTTTGTGATTATTTCCGGTGGCATTGATTTGTCGGTCGGTGCGATTTACGCGCTGGCCTCCGTTCTTGGCGCGATGGTTTTTCATCGCTATGGGCCGGACGGTTCGTCTCCCGGTGGCGTGGGCGGAATCATCGCTGGCCTCCTTGCTTGCCTTGGCGTCGGCGCTTGCTCCGGCTTGCTCAATGGCGCGATGATTGTGGCTCTCAAAGTTCATCCATTCATCATCACCCTTGGGACGATGGCCATTTTGCGCGGCATTGCTTTTGTCATCACCAAAGGCCAATCCATCGGCGGCTTTCCGCAGGGCTTTCGCGATATGGTGCTGTGGGGAGTGAACGACCTCAGTCTGATGCCGTTGATCGTCATGGTGGTGGTCGCAGTGATCGGTGGAATCTATTTGACTCGACTCGCCGCCGGGCGGCGGATTTATGCTGTCGGTGGTAATGAACTGGCCAGCCGTTACAGCGGCATCCGCGTGGAATGGGTCAAACTCTCCGTCTTTCTTTTCTCCGGTTTGACCGCCGGCATCTCTGCCCTGCTCTCTCTCGGTTATTATGGCGCGGCCACTTCCGGTGATGGCCAGGGCTATGAATTAAACGTCATTGCCGCCGCCGTTGTGGGTGGTGCGAGTTTGTCTGGCGGCAAAGGTTCCGCGCTTGGTGCTCTCCTTGGTGCCTTGCTCATCCAAATGATTTCCACCGGCATCGTCATCCTCGGCATAGATCAAAATTACAGCCAAATCATCATCGGCGCGGTGGTCATCATCGCGGTCGTGCTCGACCAAATTAACAATTGGCTGGCGAGGAGAAGATTGACGAAAGCCGGTTGATTGGTTACCCAAAGGGTATCCATGAAAATATTTCTGACCTTTGCCCTGCTCGTAGCGACACTTTCCAGCGCCTTCGCCGCACCAAAAGCTTCTTACACCATCGGACTCGTCGCCAAATCCCAGGGCAACCCCGTCTTCCAGGCGGCCCGGGTCGGCGCTGAGCAAGCGGCCAAAGACCTCGGTGCCAAGTACGACATCGCCATCAAAATTGACTGGCGCACGCCCAACGAAGAAGACGCCCAGAAACAGGCCGACGCCATCGAACAACTCGTCAACGCCGGGGCCAACGGTATCGCCGTCAGTTGTTCCGATGCCAACAAACTCACCGACGCCATCAATTCCGCAGTAAAAAATGGCGTGCCGGTGGCCACCTTCGATTCCGATGCTCCCGCCAGCAAACGCTTCGTGACCTTCGGCGTGGATGATCTGAAATGTGGCGAGCAAGTGATGGATGAGTTGGCCAAAATCATGCGTGGCAAAGGCGTCGTCGCCATACTCGCCGGCAATCAAACCGCGCCCAATTTGCAGAAACGCGTCCAAGGCGTGCGACTGGCCGCAAAAAAATATCCCGGCATCAGTATCATTGAGACCTATTATCACAAAGAAACGCCGCAGGATGCCGCCGCCAAAGTCGAGCAAGTCATGCAGGCTTATCCGCAAATCACCGGTTGGGCCATGATCGGCGGCTGGCCGCTCTTCACCGATCACGCGCTCAAGTGGGAACCCGGCACGGTCAAATGTGTTGCCGTGGATGCCCTGCCGCCCGAACTCGCCTATCTGCGCAGCGGCCATGTCCAGTTGTTGCTGGCGCAGCAATGTTATGAATGGGGCTATCGTTCCACCGAACATCTCATCAACAAAATCCATCTCAAAAAAGATCCCACGTCGGTCAAGGATGTCAGCCCGCTGGTGCCGGTGACTAAAGCAAATGTGGATGCGTTTGCGAAGAATTGGGAGAAGTGGCTCCCGAAATAATTTTTGCCCGCGAAACACGCGAAAGGACGCGAAATAAAAACAGAAAGGGAAAGAATGAATACGGAAATAGTTTTTAAGGAAGAATCTTATGCCATTATTGGTGGATGTTTTAATGTTTATAAGGACAAAGGGTGTGGGTTTCTGGAGCCGGTTTACCAAGAGTGCATGGAAATCGAATTGAACTTTTTGAAGTTGCCCGCCGTGCCGCAACAACAGCTTCCATTGACTTATCGTGGTCAGGTTTTAAAGCAAAAATATATCCCTGATTTTATTTGCTACGGCAAAATCATCCTGGAACTTAAAGCCGTTTCGCAACTGACGGATGAACACCGCGCCCAAGTGTTAAATTACTTGAACGCCACTGGTTATAAATTAGGCTTACTCGTCAATTTTGGTCATTATCCAAAATTGGAATACGAACGAATTGCGAACACAAAAACTTCGCAGAATTTTGAATTATAAAAATGAAAACTTTTTCTTACTTTCGCGTCTTTTCGCGTATTTCGCGGGCAAAAATGCTTTCCCTCTGCACTTTCGCAGGTCTCACTATGTCCACTCACGCTGTTGAAATCATCGGCCATCGCGGCGCTTCGCATGATGCGCCCGAGAATACCCTTTCCTCCTTCAAACTCGGCTACAAGCAAGGCGCGGATGCGGATGAACTCGACACCTACCTGAGCAAAGACGGCCAGGCCGTGGTCATGCACGATGCCACCACCAAACGCACCGGCGGCGTGGATAAGAAAGTGGTGGATCAGACTTATGAAGAATTGAGCAAGATTGACATCGGCAAATGGGGCGAGTGGAAGGACAAAGGATTCACCGAAAAAATCCCGTTGCTGCGCGAAGCGATCGCCTTGATTCCCGATGGGAAACATTTCTTTCTCGAAGTCAAATGCGGACCGGAAATCATCCCCGCCTTTGCCCAAGCCGTGAAAGATGGCGGAAAAAAACCGGAGCAGACCGACGTGATCGGTTTCGGCTACGACACGATGAAGGCGTTCAAAGAGAAATTGCCGCAGTTGAAAGTTTATTGGTTGGTCATGGCCGACAAGAAAACCAAAAAATATCCCAGCGTGGAATCCATTATCAAAAAAGCCAAAGCCGCCAATCTCGACGGTTTGGATTTAAACTCTGGATTTCCGATTGATAAAGAGTTCGTCAAAAAAGTCCACGATGCCGGGCTGAAAATTTATACCTGGACCGTGGATGAAGTAGATGTCGCCAAAAAAGAAGTCGAAGCCGGCGTGGATGGAATCACCACGAATCGTCCGGGCTGGATGCGGGAACAGTTGGGGCTTTAACGCCTAATTCCCGGGAACATAACTCAAACGGTCGCAGCCTGACCGGTTTATTTTAAAACCATCGCTTTTTAATTTCTTCAGTCCGCAATGGGTCATTTACCAAAGTGCATCTAATGCTGAAAAGAGAAGGTTTAACAGACCAAAGCGAATTATTGTAAGAAATGTTTATATACCAAACATTATTTGAAGAAAAATAATTCCCAACTGGAAGTTGCTGTTCATAATTAACCTCATCTGGATCTGGCGGTATTAATAAAAATATTCTACCATTTTTCAGATACATACAATCCGCACCCGAATGATGAGGAATGAATTCAGGAGAATAATGTCCCTCTATATTCCGCTTAAAGAAAAAGCAAAAAACTATCAATATAAATAAAAAACCACAGGCAAAGCCTATTAATTTTCGTTTTGCTATTGGTTTCATTTTTCCCCTCGAAAGTATCTGTCCTAGAAAAATGCAAAATTAGTCATCCCTACCGAATTTTCAGCGCGGTATTGAGATGCTCGATCGCCCGGGCCACATGCTTGGCTTCTTTGTTGGTCAGCTTGCCTCGGACTTCTTCCAGCAGGGATCTGGCCCCGGCCAATTGGTCATCCGAAGTCCTTTGGTTTTCATCACCCCGACCGTCGCCCCGGACGTTGACGCCCATTTCCCGGGCGGCGGCTTCGATTTCCTTCATCGCCCGCTTGCGATTGCCGTTGTAGTCATGATCCGCCCGCTCCAATAAATGATAGGCCCGCTGGAGCAGATTCACATCGGCTTCGGCGTAATGCGTGGCGACCCGCACGACCCGGCCCCGATGCGGTGATCCAATCACCACCTGTTTTTCAATGACGGCGGCGCGTCCGGGAATGGCCAGGGAAATGAGAAGTAATATACAGGAAACTCGCGTGCCTTGGGGTCGAAATTTAAAGCTCATACGTTACACTCTTTTGGCGAAATAATTCGCCGGTTAAATACGGTTCGTGCTTTTCTTGAGGATACGGTGGAAGGGCGGATTGTCAAGATTAACGGAGCGCGGGTCTGTGACCCGCAGCGCATGACCAGCGAGGAGATCGGAAGAGGTCGTGTAGGGAAA